>JBOGZM010000122.1:0-5849 GCA_050697255.1 Solirubrobacterales bacterium | reverse complement strand
GATCTCACCGGTGCGGGCGTCGACGCCCAGCCGCCGGAGCGCCCGCTCGACGATGCCGGCGATCGTGCGGAAGCGGTCGTGCGTGCCGGACCAGGTGTCGCGGGCGGCACCGGCCCAGGCGAACGCGATCGTGTTCTCGTGGAAGACGGCGGCGCGGCCGCCGGCGAGGCGCTGGACGGCTTCGAAGCCCCCGACTCGGGCGGCGTTGGCGGCGTCGGCGTAGCCCGGGCTGTTCACGTCCTGGCGGCCGAAGGCGACCATCGCGCCGGGCCGGGCGAGCCGGAACGTCTCCGGCAGCTCGCCGAGCGCGACCCGCTCGAGGATCGCCCGGGAGACGGCGGTGTCGTAGGCCGGCCGGTCGGGGAAGGCGTTGCGAACGAGCTGGATGGCGTCAGTCGCGCGCGAAGAACTCGAGCGCGCGGTCGTTGACCAGCTCCGGCCGCTCCTCGGCGATGAAGTGGCCGGTGTCCGGGACGAACTCGATCGTGAAGTCGTCGGCGAACTCACCCGGGTCGCGGCGGAAGAAGGACTTGGGGATCGCGAAGTCGTCCTCGCCGAAGAGCAGCTTCGTCGGAACCGTCAGTCTCTTCTTCTGGTAGCGGCCGGCCGCGACCGGACCCATCTCTCTGGTCAGGAAGGTGCGGTAGAGCTGGACGCTGGCGTTCGCGCGCGCCGGCTCCTGGAGCGGCTTGACGAAGGCGTCGATGTCCTCGTCGGTCCACGACTGTGGGTTCGGCGACGAGCCCTGGATGATGCGGCGCACGAACTCGGGACGGTTGCGCAGGATCCAGGCGCCGAGCCAGGGGCTCGCGATCACCGCCTGGTACCAGAAGCGCCAGATGCTGAGCAGCGTCCGCGGGTCCGTCTTCGCCCACAGGTGCGGGATGTTGAGCGCGACGTGGCGGCTGAACCGCTCCGGGGCGCGGACGCAGAGGATGAAGGCGATCCACCCGCCCCAGTCGTGCGCGAGCAGCTTGACCCGCTCGAGCCCCATTGCGTCCATGAGGTTCAGGACGTCCGTGGCCATGCTCTCCTTGTCATAGCCGTGCGGGGGCGCGTCCGACTGCCCGAACCCGCGCAGGTCCGGCACGATCACGCGATAGCCGGCATCGGCAAGCGCCGGGATCTGGTGCCGCCACTGGTACCAGTGCTGCGGCCAGCCGTGGAGCACCAGGACCGGCTCGCCATCGGGTGGACCGGCCTCGACGACGTGCATGCGCAGGCCGGCGGCGTCGACCTCGCGGTGCTGTACGCCGAGGACTTGTGGAGAGACGGTGGCCATCGGGCTGCCCAGCGTAACCGAGCACGGGCCTACTCGAAGCTGAGCTTCTTCACGCGCTCGATCTCACGCTCGTTCAGCTCCCGCCCCGCGCGGAACCAGTCCCGCATGAGCTCCAGGTCCTCGACGGACAGCTTCGCGAGGATCCCCTCCGCCTTCCTGGCCAGGGGCCCCCAGATCCGGCCGGTCCGCTCGCCCGCCAGCGGCGTCAGCTCCACGAACACGCGCCGCCGATCGCTGACGTCACGCACGCGGCGTGCGTAGCCCTTCGCCTCGAGGCGGTCGAGGATCCCGGTGATCGCCGCGGTGGTCAGGCCGCTCAGCTCCGCCAGTGCGCCCGCAGTGAGCCGGCCGCCCTCGCGCTCGACGATGTCGAGGCAGCGGACGTCGGTGCGGTTGAGGTCCAGGGCCTCGTGGGCGGCGTCGTCGAACTTCTCGTTCGCGGTCCCATGCGCCCGCATCTCGTACATGAGCTCGCCCACCACCTGCTCTCTCCTGGATTGCCTTGACATCCTGATCTCTAATCTGCTTAACTAATAACTATCCTAGCTAATTGTAGGAGGAACGCATGATCGAAGCCAGAGAATTGAGAAAGGAGTACCCGGGCGAGGTCCGGGCCCTCGACGGCCTGAGCTTCGAGGTCGCGCCCGGCACCGTCTTCGCCCTGCTCGGCCCCAACGGCGCCGGCAAGTCCACGGCGGTCAAGGTGCTGACCACGCTGGCGCGGCCCGATGGGGGCGAGGCCCGCGTGGCGGGGCTCGACGTGCTCACCGAGCCTGCGAAGGTGCGCCGCGCGATCGGCGTGGTCGCGCAGCAGTCCGGCGTGGACGCGGACCTCACCGGCCGCGAGAGCATCAGGCTCCAGGGTCACCTGCAGGGGATGCGCGGGCGCGAGCTCTCCCGGCGCGTGGACGAGCTGCTCGACACGTTCGGGCTCACGGAGGCGGCCGGCCGGGTGGCGCGCACCTACTCGGGCGGCATGCAGCGCCGGCTCGACATCGCGATGGGCCTCGTGCATAGACCGCGCGTGCTGTTCCTCGACGAGCCCACCACCGGGCTCGACCCGGAGGTGCGCGCCGCGATGTGGCAGGAGATCGAGCGGCTCAACGCGGAGGGCCTGACGATCCTGCTCACGACCCACTACCTCGAGGAGGCCGACAAGCTCGCCTCGCAGCTCGCGATCGTCGACCGCGGCCGCGTCGTGGCCGAGGGCTCGCCCACCGAGCTCAAGGCCGGCCTGCACGGCGACGCCGTGCACGTGGAGCTCGAGAGCGCGAGCGCCAACGGCAACGTCCACGGAGCCCTCGAGGGCGTCGCCGGGCTGCGCGAGGTGATGGTGGACGGCAACACGCTCCATGCCCGCGTCGACGACGGTGCGCGGGCGGTGCCCGGAGTGCTGGCGGCCCTCGACGCGCACGCGGTCCCGGTCGCCTCGGTGACCGTGGCCCGGCCGTCCCTCGACGACGTCTACCTGCGCTACGCGGGCCGCTCGTTCGCATCCGCAGACGAAGAGAAGAAGGAGGTCAACGAATGACAGCTCTCCACGACACCTGGGCGCTGACCGTCCGCGACCTGTTGCGGCTGTGGCGCCAGCCCTGGTTCATCGCGATCACCCTCGTACAGCCGGTGATCTGGCTGCTCCTGTTCGGCGCGCTGTTCGAGCGGGTCGTGGACATCCCCGGCTTCGCGGGGGGCGACTACAAGGAGTACCTGGTGCCGGGCGTGCTCGTGATGACCGCGTTCTTCTCGAGCGGCTGGAACGGCATGTCCACGATCGAGGACCTCGATCGTGGCGTGACCAACAGGCTGCTCGTGACGCCGGTCCGGCGCTGGCCCCTGATCGCGGGGCGAGTCGGGCAGAACGCGGTGCAGGTGCTGATCCAGTCGCTGGTGATCGTCGCGCTGGCGCTCGCCATCGGGGTCTCGTTCGACGGGGGCCCCCTGGGCGTGGCGGCGCTCGTGCTGGCCGCGGTCCTGCTCGGCACCGGCTTCGCCGCGCTCTCGAACGCGCTCGCCCTCGTGGCGCGCAAGGAGGAGAGCCTGATCGGCGCGGTCACGTTCCTGCAGCTGCCGCTGACGTTCCTGTCGACCGCGTTCATGCAGCCGTCGCTGATGCCCGGCTGGATGGCGACGGTGGCGGACAACAACCCGGTCGACTGGGCCATCACGGCCGGCCGCGAGGCCGTCCAGGGCGGCACCGACTGGGCCACGGTTGCCGGCTGCTGCGGGCTGCTGGCGGCCTTCGCGCTGGCCTGCATGGTGCTCGCGACCCGGGCCTTCCGGGCGTATCAGGCGCAGGTGTAGCCTGGCCGGAGTAGTGTGGACGCGGCCGCTGGTGACCGTTCCAAACAGGCCCAAGGGCAGAGAGGAGTGGAAAATGGCAGGCCTCGAGGTCAAGAGCTTCGATTCGCCGGATGAGACCCGCCCGTTCAAGGGCAAGGGGAAGGCGGACGTCGTCCTGGTCGGCGTGCGCACGGTCGGCCGGGGCGAGTTCGAGCCTGGCTGGCGATGGTCCGAGAACGTCAAGCCGATCGCCGGAACGGACTCGTGCCAGGCGCCGCACCTGGGATACATGGTCTCGGGCCGCATGCGTGTCGTGATGGACGACGGCACCGAGGGCGAGGCCGGGCCGGGCGACGTCGTGGTGATCCCGCCCGGCCACGACGCCGAGATCGTCGGCGACGAGACCTGCGTCTTCGTCGACTTCAGGGGCTTCGAGAGCTACGCCAAGTAGGGCCGGCGAGAGGGGCGATAGCTCCCCGAGATGCGAGTCCTGAAGATCGCAGCGGTCGTGGCGGGCGTGGCGGTGGCGGCGCTCGCCGCGGCCGCGCTCGTCGTCTACTCGAGCGCCGATACGAGCACCATCGGCAAGCTCGACTTCGCCAACCGGCTCGCGATCCCGCCACTCGCCGAGCCGCGGGTCGACGGCGACGGGCGCAAGGTCTTCGACCTCGACCTCGAGCAGGGGGTGGTCGAGCTGCTGCCGGGCAAGGAGACCGAGACCTGGGGAGCGAACGGCCCCCACCTCGCCCCGACGCTGCGCGCCTCGCGCGGCGACGAGGTGATGCCGGAGGTCTCCAACGGGCTCGGCGAGGAGACGACCACGGTCCACTGGCATGGCATGCACCTCCCGGCCGCCGCCGACGGAGGCCCCCACCAGACGATCGCGCCGGGCGCGACCTGGTCGCCCGCGTGGACGATCGACCAGCCGGCGGCGACGCTCTGGTATCACCCCCATCCGCATCCCGAGACCGAGAGCCAGGTCTACCGCGGGCTCGTCGGGATGTTCATCCTCGACGACCCCAGGGCGGACGAGCTGGCGCTGCCCGGCGACTACGGCAGCGACGACATCCCGCTGATCATCCAGGACAAGAAGCTCGAGGACGACGGCTCGCTCGACTTCTCGAAGGGGCTGGTCAGCCCCACCGGGCTGCTCGGCGACGAGATCCTGGTCAACGGCACCCACGACCCCCACCTCGAGGTGAGCGACGAGCGAGTCCGCCTGCGGCTGCTGAACGCCTCCGGCGCCCGTGTCTACGACATCGGCTTCGCCGACGATCGCGAGTTCGACCTGATCGCCACCGACGGTGGCCTGCTGGCGGCGCCTCGGCCGATGGACCGGATCCAGCTCTCACCCGGCGAGCGGGCGGAGATCGTCGCGGAGTTCGAGCCGGGCGAGGAGGTCGTGCTGCGGAGCTACGAGCCCGACCTGGGGACGAACTTCTGGGACGGCCGTTTCTCCGGAGCCGACGACAGCTTCGACCTGCTCGAGATCCGCGCCGCCGCCGAGCTGGCGCCGGCGCCGGCGCTGCCCGAGCGGCTCGTCACTCGGGCGCCGCCCGCCGCGGACGAGGCCACAGAGGTCCGCCGCTTCGAGCTCTCCGGGCAGGGCTCGATCAACGGCCGCTCGATGGACATGAACCGCATCGACGAGGTGGTCGAGGTGGGCACGACGGAGGTGTGGGAGGTCAGCAACGCCTCCGGCACCCCGCACAGCTTCCATTCCCACGACGTCCGCTTCCGGGTGCTGGAGTACGCGGGTGGGCCGCCCCCGGCCCACCTCCAGGGGCTCAAGGACACGGTCTACGTACCACCCAACGAGACCGTCCGCCTGGTCACCGAGTTCAGCGACCACACCGACCCGGACCTCCCCTACATGTTCCACTGCCACGTCCTCCAGCACGAGGACCGCGGGATGATGGGCCAGTACACGGTGGTCGAGCGGTGAGAGAGGAGCTCTACCGCGAGCCGGCGCCGCCGCCGGGCGAGCGCCTCAGTTCAGCCTGACGCCACCGTCCGGGGTGATGGTCCAGTGCGGGTTGTGGGCCACCTCCCACGCGTGGCCCTCGGGGTCGATGAAGACGGAGCTGTAGCCGCCCCAGAACGTCTCCGCCGGCTCGCGGCCGATTGTCGCGCCGGCGGCGCGCGCTTCCTCCGTGACGGCGTCGACCTCTCCGGGTGAGCCGACGTTGTGGGCCAGCGTCACGCCGCCCCAGCCGGGAGCGTCCTCGACACAGCTGTCCTCGGCGAGCCTGGCGCGGTCCCAGAGCGCCACCACCATGTCCCCGGC
>JBOGZM010000121.1:0-1850 GCA_050697255.1 Solirubrobacterales bacterium | reverse complement strand
TCCGTTCAGGTAGGTCGCGTCGCCGGGCGGCGGCTCGCTGAGCGAGTACCCGGGCCCGCCGGTCCCGTCGCCCTTCGGGTCTCCGCCCTGGATCACGAAGCCGGGAGCGATGCGATGGAAGCCGAGGCCGTCGTAGAACCCGTCCCGGGCCAGGGCGACGAATGACGCCGCCGTCCTGGGCGCCTCCTCCGCGTCGAGCTCGATCGCGAACGACCCGCAGTTCGTCGCGACGGTCGCCGTATGGGTCGTGCCGGCATCGAGCCGCCGTGTGGGCCGCTCGAGACCCTCGACCTCCTTCGGCGCCGGGGCGGGGACCTCCTCGCATGAGGCCTGCGCAGAGCCGCCGCCGTCGTCCCCCCCGCTCTGGGCGATCAGGACCACGATGCCGGCGATCGCAGCGAGCGCCAGGATCGCAACCGGAAAGGCATATCTGCTGCGCGCGAGGCGGCCGAGCACCGGCGCAGCTTAATGAAGCGAGCGCCGAAGGCGCGAAGCACGCGACTTTAGGTGGCGGCGTAGCCGCCTAGATATTGGCTGCCGGTGCGGCGCTGGGGGTCGGCTAGAGTGGCGCGCCGATGCGCCCCCTCCCCCCCGCTGCGCTCGCATGCCTGGCGGCCGCCCTGCTTGCGGGCTGCGGAGGCGACGACAGCGCCGCGCCGGCCCCCCGCGGGCCGAACACCGTCGTGATGACCGACTACGAGTACCACCCCCGCGACGTGCGCGTACGGGCCGGCCGGACGCTGACGGTGGTCAACGAGGGCGGCATCGCTCACAACCTGACCGTCGAGCGGGGCCCGAACCCGCGTGAGGAGACGGACGAGCTGGCCGGGACGAACAGCTTCCTGAAGGGCGACAGCGAGCGGCTGCGGGTCGATCTCGCTCCCGGGCGGTACGCGATCGTCTGCACCGTGCCGGGCCACCGCGAGCTGGGCATGACCGGCAGCCTGACGGTTCGGTGACCGCAGCAGCCGCTCGTACAATCAGCGCATGTGCAGGCTCTTCGCCGCCGCCGCCAGCGACCCGGTCGACGTGTCGTTCGAGCTGCTGCGCTCCGACAACTCGGTCCTGCGCCAGTCGGAGGAGCACGACTCGGGGTGGGGCAGCGTCTACTACTCCGACGACGGCCCGGACGTGCACCGCTTCCCGCAGGCGGCCCATGCCCACGAGTCGTTCGACGAGCTCACGAGCGGGCGGGCGCGGCTGATCATGGTGCACGTGCGGCGGGCCACGATCGGGGGGCTGAGGGACGAGAACACCCACCCGTTCACGCGCGGCCCCTACGCCTACTGCCACAACGGCACGATCCTGAAGGCGTCCGCGCTCGAGCCCCTGGCCGACCGACCGCCGGCCGGTGACACGGACTCGGAGCGGTTCTTCAACCTGTTGATGACCGGGTTCGACTCCGGCGACGTGATCGGATCCCTGCGCCGCACGGTCGAGCGCACGTGCGACACCTGCCGCTTCTCCGCCCTGAACCTCCTCTTCTGCGACGGACACCGCCTGTACGCGTACCGCTTCGGCGTGTACAGGCTCTTCTGGCGGGTGCGCGCGCTGAACCTCGACGCCGACACGCAGACCCACTTTCACCTCCACCTCGAGCGTCCCCGCGGCGAGCACGTCGTGCTGGTGGCCAGCGAGAAGCTGACCGAGGACGAGCCCTGGAGCGAGTTCGGCCAGGACGAGCTGCTCGTGTGCGATCCGGATGACCCGGACCATCCGCGGATCCAGCGATTGCTCGGCAAGCGTGCCGACTCGGTCGAGTTCGAGCCCCTCGACTCCGGCGAGCTGTCCGGCGCGGCGCGCGGCGAATGGGCCGCCGAGCGCGCGGCGGCCGGCTTTTGACGGCGTCA
>JBOGZM010000120.1:0-5102 GCA_050697255.1 Solirubrobacterales bacterium | reverse complement strand
GCCGAGAGCACCGTCACCTCCAGCTCCACCGGCTCGCAGGCACGCATGTAGCGGTAGACGTGCCGGCGCGTCAGGGGGCGCTCGTGCACGAGGAAGCCGAGCCGCAGGTGGTGCTGAGCGAGCGCCGCCACGTAGTCCGCCAGCGCCGTGCTCGCGTGCAAGCGTCGGAACACGTCCCGCGCCATGCCCGCGCCCACCCCGTCGTGGCCCCAGAACAGCACCCGGCCTTCGGCGTTCACCGCCCGCGTGGCCGGCTTGCCTGCGTCGTGCAGCAGCGCTCCCAGCCGGAGTGCCTGCCCGCGCGTGAGCTCGTCCGCCAGCGGGCGCCGCAGCTCAGCAGCGATGCGCTCCCCGAGGGAGCCGAACACCGCCTCGGGGTCGCGCTCGATCTCGATCAGCCGCTCCAGCACCTCGAGCGTGTGGCCCCAAACGTCGAGGTGGTGATAGGGATTCTGCTCGACCCCCCTCAAGGTGTCCAGCTCCGGGAGCAGATGGCCCAGCAGCCCGATGCGCTCGGCCAGCCGGATGCCGGTGACCGGGTCATCGCCGGCGATCAGGCGCCGCAGCTCGTAGTAGGAGCGCTCAGGGGCGACCGTCTCGATGCGCGGCGCGGCGCGCTGCGCCAGGGCCACCGTGCCGGGGTCGGACGCGAGCCCCAGCTCGGATGCGAACCGGGCCAAGCGCAGGACCCGCAGCGGATCGTCCTCGAAGGAGCGGTCGGCCACCGCGCGCAGCAGGCGCGCGGCCAGGTCGGCCTCGCCGCCGTGCGGGTCCAGCAGCGTCGCGATGTCGTCGAGCGGCCGGGCCATCGCATTGACGGTGAAGTCCCTCAGCGACAGGTCTATCTCGATCGCGTCCCCGCGCAACGGCGTCACATCCGCCTGCCAGGAGCGATCGCGCATGATCGCGCGCCAGGCGCCGAAGCGCTCCGAGAGCGGGAACAGATGGGCGTCGGCCGCCGTGGCGACCGCGCGCGCGGCGCCGCCGGCGTCTCCCGCCACGACGATGTCCACATCCTCGACCGGCCGGCCCAGGATGGCGTCCCGCACCGGGCCGCCGACAAGCCACGCCGGCTGTCCCGCCAGCGCGGAACGCGTGACACGCACCGCCGGCGAGCGTTCGATCCGCGCAACCGCCTCGGTCAAGGTCCGCTTGCCCCGGAGCCGGGTACGCGCGGCACGCGAGGCGAGATCCCGCACGTGACCTCGTAGTTGATCGTGTCGAGCAGGCGCGCAAGCTCCTCGGCCGTTACGCGTTCCTGGGCCTGCACCCCGATCAGGGTGGCCTCGTCGCCCGGTTGCACGTCCGTCTGCGCACCCACGTCCACGGTGATGTTGTCCATACTGACAGTGCCCACGACGGGTCGCCGACGTCCGCGGACCAGGACGTCGGCCGCGTTGGACAGACCCCGCCCGTAGCCGTCTCCGTACCCGATCGGCAGCACCGCCACGTGGGTCGCCGCGGGGGCCGACCAGGTGCGCCCGTACCCGACCGTGTCGCCGGCGCGCAGGGTCTTCACGTCGGCCACGTAGGAGTGCAGCGCCAGCGCCGGCTCCAGACCTCGTGGGAGAGCGTCCACTCCGAACGGGTCGAGGCCGTAGACCGCGATCCCGCAACGCCCCATGTCGAAGTGCGACTCGGTGGCGCGCAGCACGGCGGCGCTGTTCGCTGCATGCACGACGCAGCCCGGATACAGCCGCCTGAACTCCTCCACGAGCGGGCTGAAGCGACCCAGCTGCTCGTCGAAGAACCGCGACCCGGGATCGTCCGCGGTCGCGAAATGGGTCATCAGCCCGGCCGGTTCGAGGCTGTCGCTCGAGTGCGCCAGCGCCGCGATGCGCAGCGCCTCGGCGGCGTCGGGGGTTCCGAGCCGGCCCATCCCCGTGTCGAGCTTGACGTGCAGGCGCGCGGGGCGATCGGGGGACGCCAGCGCCGCGGCGGCGCGAGCGAATCCCTCGCGCCACGCAACGAGGTCCGCGTCCGCCTCGAGCGCCAGCTCCAAATCCGCGCGCGTGAGCGCGCCCATCACCAGGATCCGCTCCCCCACGCCGTCGCGGCGCAGCTCGGCCGCCTCCGTCGCCGTGGCGACTGCCATCCATGTCGCCCCGCCCGCCACGGCCGCGGCGGCGCAGGCCGTGGCGCCGTGCCCGTACCCGTCCGCCTTCACGACCGCGCACAGGTCGGCGGCTCCCAATCTCTCCTTCAGCAGCGCACAGTTGCGCTCGACCGCACCAGCGTCCACGTACGCGATCGCGCGCTCCGGCGCCGCCGCCGCCTGCGAGACGCGCGCGGGAAGAGCCACTAACCCTCGCGGGTGAGCGCTTCCAGGGCGTCGACGCGGGTCACCACGCCGACCAGGCGGTCGCCCTCCACCACGGGGAGGCGGTTGTGGCCCGAACGCGAGATCTGCCGCGCGGCCTCGTGCACGGTGGCCGCGGGCGAGATCGTCTCAACGTCCCGGGTCATCATCTGCGACACCCGGTTTGCGAACGCCTTGCGGATCCGGTCCTCGAGGTGCTGCAACGGCTCCAGGAACACGACGCCGCCGAACAGCTGGAAGTAGTGCGGCAGATGCAGGCTCGAGTCGTCGCTCTGCAGCACGAGGTCGCTCTCGGTCACGATGCCGACGAGCCGGTCGCCCTCGACCACCGGCACCCCGGGCAGCTCGTGCTCGCGCAGCACGTGCAGCAGCGACTCGAGATCGGCGTCCGGCGCGATCGTCACCGGATCGCGCTGCATCACGTCGCCAACGGTCAACTCCGCCATGCTGGTGAGCTTACTGTCCCCGCCCGCGGGAGCCCGAGGCTGCATCCCGCAGGACGGCAGGCAGCGCGTCCAGGACGTCGCCGGCGATCACGGACCGAGTGCCGAGCGCTGCGGCAGCGCCACGGCCCGCGTCGGCGTGTGCCCTGACGGCGGCGCACGCGGCCTCGAAGGGATCGAGTCCCTGCGCGAGGAAGGCGGCGGCCACGCCGCTCAGAACGTCGCCGGTCCCGGCGGTCGCGAGCGCCGGCGTGCCCCCGCGGCTGACGCCCGTGACCCCATCCGGCGGCACGACCAGCGTGTCGTCGCCCTTCAGCACGACGACGGCTCCTGACCGCGCCGCGGCCTCCCCCGCCGCCCCCAGCCGATGAGCCTCCACGTCCGCGGAGGGCCGGCCGAGCAGCCGGCCCAGCTCGCCCGCGTGCGGCGTCAGGATCGTCGGGGCGTCGCGACCGGCGAGCGCCTCGAGCCCTGACTCGGCCAGCGCGTTGAGGCCGTCGGCGTCCACCAGAAGCGGTTTGTCGACCAGCCTGGCGAGGTCCTGCGCGAGCGCGAAGCTGCCCGCCGTGCGGCCCAGCCCGGGCCCCAGCACGACCGCGTCGGCGCGCTCGGCCGCCTCCACCACGGCTTCCATCGCGTCGAGCGTCAGCGCACCGCCCTCCTCGGCCAGCGGCAGGCTCATCACCTCGGTGAGCTTCACCTCGAAGATCTCGTTCAGCGAGGCCGGGACACCCACGCGCACCCAGCCCGCCCCCGCCCGCATCGCCCCCGTCGCGGTCAGGCAAACGGCGCCGGTGAGGCCGATTGACCCGCCGACGACGAGCACCGAACCGGAAGTGAACTTCGTCGACCGGGGGCCGCGAGGCGCCAGCCGCGCAAGCGCCCGGGCGCCGATCAGGCCGGCGGTGCGCGGCGCCGGGGCGCCCCCCCACGAGACGGGAATGCCGATGTCGACCTCCTCCACCCGGCCGGCATGCGCCTTCCCCGGATGGATCCAGAGCCCCACCTTCGAGGCGTGGAAGGTGACCGTCACGTCCGCCTCTACACACGCGCCCTCGACCTGTCCTGTGGATGCGTTCACGCCAGACGGCATGTCCACCGCGACGACGTGCGCATCCGCGCCGTTGACGGCCGCGATCGCGGCGTCGAGCGGCGCGCGGGGCGCTCCCTCGAAGCCGGTGCCGAGCAGCGCGTCCACGACGCAGCCCGCCCCCTCCAACGCCGATGGCAGCTCCCCGGCGTCGAGCACCCTCCATGCGCCGCCCGCCTCCGCCAAGCGCTCATGGTTGGCGCGCGCATCCGCGCTCAGGTCGTGTGGGTCGGCGAGCAGCAGCGCCTCGGCGTCGATCCCGATGCCGTCCAGGAGGCGCACGACCACGAGGCCGTCGCCGCCGTTGTTGCCTTTCCCGCACACCGCGCGCACGGGTCCCTGCGGCGCGACCTCGGTCACGCTGCGCGCCACCTCGCCGCCGGCGCGCTCCATCAGCTCGAGCGACGGCACACCCTCGTCCGCGATCGCCCACGCGTCGAGCGCCCGCATCTCGGCGGCGGTGTGGAGGGGGTCGAGCCAGGGAGGCATCGCGCTCATCGCGGCGCGGAGCCTATCCGCCGCGCGGATCGGCTCAGCGCGCCGGCGCCGCCGATCGCGTCGGCCGCCTGTGATCGGCTTGCCTCAGCCGCGTCCGTCGACTTCGCGCCAGAACGCGTCCACGCGGGCGTTCCACTCGTCCGGCACTTCCTGGAAGGGCTGGTGCGCCTCGCCGGGCATCACCTCGAACCGCGCGCCGGGGATTGCCTCGGCGACTGCGCGCCCGAAGCGCGGCGGGGCGATCATGTCGACCTCGCCGCCCAGGACCAGCGTCGGCGCTGTGATCTGCGGCAGGCGGTCGAGCGCATCGTGGCTCATGAACCCGTCGATCTGCGCCTGGAAGGCCTCCGTTGACTGCGGGTGCGCGTAGGCCAGCGCCTCCTCGATGATCTGCTCCACCATGCCGTCCGCGTGCGCCCGTGGCGTGTAGACCCACAGGAAGAACGCCTCCAGCATCGCGCGCTCGCTGGGCGCGACGTCCGCGAGCCAGTGCCAGAAGCGGGCCGCGGCAAGCATGTAGGCGTCAGGCCGGGCGAACGTGCTCATCAGGACGAGGCTGCGGACGAGCTCAGGATTGCGCAGCGTCAGCTCCTGCGCCATCAGGCTGCCGCCGGAGAAGCCGGCGACGTGCGCGGCCGGGATCTCGAGCGCGCGCAGCACCGCGGCGGCGTCGTCGGCCATCATCGGCACCGACAACGGCTCGTCGGGCAGCGGTGTGCGCCCCGCGCCGCGGTTGTCGAAGGCGGTCAGC
>JBOGZM010000119.1:0-4640 GCA_050697255.1 Solirubrobacterales bacterium | reverse complement strand
CCGCCGGCCAGCCCACCGAGGCCGGCCGCCGCACCGGCTGCCGCCTGCGGGTCGGTGCCGATCACGGTGCCCTCACCGTTGCCGCCACCGAGGTTGGTGCCCGTCCCGTCGAGAGCGGGCGGGTTTGCCCCGGAGGAGCCCTTCACCGGCTCCGGCTGCCCGGGCGGGACAGGAGGAGGCGTCGCCTGCGTCGGCTCGCGGCCGTTGCGGCAGTCGGGGATCACGTATTCGTCGGCGCAGTCGGTGCGCTTGCGCCAGGTGTTGCGGAAGTTGGTGGAGAACTGGTCGAGCTCCTTCTGCTGCTTCTGCGAGACCAGCAGCTGACGGATGCCCTGCTTGGACTCATCGAGGCCCTGCTTGGTCTCCTTCGTCACCTTGGTGACGCGGAAGACGTAGTAGCCGGCGTCGGTCTTGACCGGCCCCGCGACCCGGCCCTGGACGGCGGCGAAGATGGCCGCGTCGAACTTCGGGTCCTGCTGGCCCTTGGAGACGCCGAGCAGCTTGCCGCCCTGCTCCTTGGAGGCGGGGTCGACCGAGAACTCGCGCGCGGCCCGGGCCCAGCGCTGGCCGCCGTCGACCGCCCTCTTGGCCTCGAGCGCCTTGGCCTGGCCCTTGGTCAGGATCACCTCGAGGTCACGCCGCTCGGGCTGCGAGAACTGCTGCTCGTTCTCGTTGTAGTAGTCCTCGATCTCGCTGTCGGAGACCTGCTGGCTCTCCTCGGTGACCTGCTGGCGGATCTTGTTCGAGAGCACGTCCAGGCGGACCCGGAAGAGCAGGTCCTCCTCGGTCTGGCCGGACGTCCTCAGGAAGCGCTTGTAGGCCCTCTCGTTCGGGAACGACTGGTCCTTCGTCTGCTCGAACTGGCGCTTGACCTCGGCGTCGGTCGCGCTGATGCCGCGCTCGGACCCCTCGCCCTCGATCCACTTCGCGGAGACCAGGAACTGCATCACCTGCTGCTTGACGGCGTCGTACTGGCGGCTGCCCGGCTTCGGCGGCTCCGCGGGCTTGCTCTGACCGGGCTGGGGCTGCGAGGCGACGACCGTCAGCCAGTGGTCGAAGTCCTGCTCGGAGACCGCGCCGGCGTCCTCGATGTCGGCCACCTCATCCGACTCGACGCCGCCCGCGGACGAGAGCACGAGCGCGATCGCCAGCGCGGCCAGGATCGCGAGCAGGATCACGGCGATCCGGCGCCGGCGCGCGGCGGGGTCTTCGGCTCGGGCGGGTCGAGGTGCTTGCGGCATCAGGTCCAAAAAAGCGCCGGGGCGGGCCCGGCAAGGAGGGGAAACTATAGCGGTGGTTCGGCGCCCTATTCGCAGTTCGGCGCGAAGCTCGGATTTCCTATCGAATTCTCATCTTGCGCGGGACCTTCAGGCCGCCGCCGGAACCGCCTGCTTCACGGCGAGCAGCGCGTCGGCGACCTGCACGACAGCCGCGAACCGCTCCTGCGGCTCGTCGCTCAAACGGACGCGGAGGGTTCGCTTCAGCGACTCGTACACCGCGCCCTCGACCCGCTCGTGCAGCATGCGCGCCTGCGTGGAGTCGATCTCGATCGGGTGCACGACCAGCCGGCCGCCGCGGAACTCGACCGTGCGCGCCCCGGCACGGCCGAGCTTGATGCGGGCCTCCTGGAGGCGAACAAGGTTCTCGACCGGCGGCGGGATCGGGCCGAAGCGATCCTCCAGCTCCTCGACGATCGCGCCCAGGTCCGCGGGCTCGCGGGCGGCGGCGATCCGCCGGTGCACGTCGATCTTCGCGACCTCGTAGGGGATGTAGTCGGGTGGCACGTAGGCGTCGACCGGGACGTCCAGTCGGACGGGCTCCCACTCCTCGTCCGGACGCCGGCCGTCGGCCGTCGGCCGGCTGCTCTGCACCGCCTCCTCCAGCATCTGCATGTAGAGCTCGAAGCCGACCGCGGCCACGTGGCCGGACTGCTCGGCGCCGAGCAGGTTGCCCGCGCCCCGGATCTCCAGGTCGCGCATCGCGATCTTGAAGCCGGATCCCAGCTCGGTGTAGTCGGACAGGGTCGCCAGGCGCGCAGCGGCCTCGCCCGTGAGCGCCACGGCCGACGGGTACAGGAGATATGCGTACGCGCGCTCGCGCGAGCGTCCCACGCGACCGCGGATCTGGTAGAGCTGCGCGAGGCCGAGCCGGTCCGCGCGCTCGACGATCAGCGTGTTGGCCTGCGGGATGTCGAGGCCGGACTCGATGATCGTGGTCGAGACCAGCACGCCCGTGTCGCCGCGCAGGAAGTCCATCATCGCCCGCTCCAGCTCGACCGAGTCCATCTGGCCGTGCGCGACCGCCACGCGCGCCGCCGGCACGAGCGCCCGCACCCGCTCGGCCGCCTCCTCGATGCTCTCGACGCGGTCGTGCAGGTAGAAGACCTGCCCCCCGCGCCCGAGCTCCCGCTCGATCGCGCCCTTCACGAGGTCGTCGTCGTAGTCGCCCACGTATGTGTGGATGGGCCGCCGGCCTTCCGGCGGAGTCTCGATCACCGAGATGTCGCGCATCCCCGCGAGCGACATCTGGAGCGTGCGCGGGATCGGCGTCGCCGACAGCGCGAGCACGTCCACGTTCAGTCGCAGCTGGCGCAGCAGCTCCTTCTGCTTGACCCCGAACCGCTGCTCCTCGTCGACGACCACCAGGCCGAGGTCCTTCGCCTGCACGTCGCGTGACAGCAGCCGGTGCGTCCCGATCAGGATGTCGACCTTGCCCGCCGAGAAGTCCCGGATCACGGCGCGCTGCTCGGGCGCGGTCCGGAAACGCGACAGCAGCTCGATCCGGAACGGGTAGTCCCCCAGCCGCTCGGCGAACGTGCCGAAGTGCTGCTGGGCCAGGATCGTGGTGGGCGCGAGCACCATCACCTGCCTGGCCTCACTCGCGGCTTTGAACGCCGCCCGCAGCGCGACCTCCGTCTTGCCGTACCCCACGTCGCCGCAGATCAGGCGGTCCATCGGCCGCTCCGACTCCATGTCGGCCTTGGTCTGCTCGATCGCCTCGAGCTGGTCGTCGGTCTCGCGATAGGGGAACGCGCGCTCGAACTCGAGCTGCCAGTCCGAGTCCTGCCCGTACGAGTGACCCGCGCGCCGCTGCCGCTCCGCGTACAGGTTGATCAGCTCACCCGCCAGCTCCGCGGCCGCGCGCTTCGCGCGCGCCTTCATGTTGTCCCAGGTCTTGGAGCCGAGCTTCGAGAGCGGTGGCGCGGCACCCTCGGAGCCGACGTAGCGACTGAGCCGGTCGAGCTGGTCCGTGGGGACGAAGACGCGGTCGCCGTCGCGGTACTCGACCTCCAGGTAATCGCGCGTCACGCTCGCGACGGTCTTGGTGTCGAAGCCGGTGAAGCGCCCGATGCCGTGCTCGGTGTGGACGACGACGTCACCCGGGCGCAGCTCGGTGAACGCCTGGAAGGCCCGCCCGCGCGTGCCCTCCGGGCGCTCGGCCCGGCGGCGGCGCAACAGCCGGTGGTCCGGGATCACCGCGACCTTCAGCTGCGGCGCGATGAAGCCCTCGCGCAACCGCGCCTGGGCGAACCAAAGCCCCTCTCCGATCGACCGGCCGTCGTCGGTGAAGCGGGGCCGCAGCCGCGCGAGGTTGTAGGCGGCGCGCTCCGCCTCGCCGCGCCGGTCCCAGGCCACGACCGTCGCGTATCCCGAGCGCACGAGGGTCTCCAGCTCCGGCTCGGCCTCCGTGATCGAGCGGGCGGCCGTGTCGGCGGCCTGCGCGCGAAACTGGTGCGGCTGGTCGGACGACACGGCGGACAGGGTCAGCTCGGCGCGGGTCGCGAGGGCCTCGCCGACGCGCTGCGGCGGGAGGTAGAGGTCATGCGCGTCGTCCGAATGGAGGCTGGTGGTCACGTCCTGCCAGTGGTCGGCGAGCGCCGGGCGCAGCTCCTCCTCGGCGGCCACCAGCACGGAAGCGTTCTCGCCCACGAGCTCCAGAAAGGAGCGGAAGTCGTCCACCGGCAGGACGTCGGCGACGTCGGGCCGTTCCCCGACGGCCTCGGTGGCCGCCATCTCGGCAAGCTCCCGGTAGCCGGCGTCCAGCTCGGCCGCGGGTGCGATCTCGACCTGCTCGGCGTCCTCGAGCGAGCGCTGAGTAAAGGTCGAGAACCAGCGCAGCGACTCCGCCTCGTCGCCGAACAGCTCGACCCGCACAGCGCGTTCCTCCGTCGCCGGGTACACGTCGAGGATGCCGCCGCGCACCGCGAACTGACCGCGCTCCCCGACCTGCTCCTCACGCTCGTAGCCGCATGCGACCAGCCGCTCCAGCGTCTCGTCGAGGTCGAGCTCCTCGCCGACCGCGATCGTGAATCCGTGCGGGCGCAGGTCGGGGTCGGGGATGCGCTCCATCAATGCGACCGCGCTCGCGACCACCACGGGCGCCTCGCCCGCGGGCGGGTCGAGCAGCGAGTCGAGCGCGGCGATGCGCAAACCGACGAGGTGGGGCGGGGGAGCGAGGTGCGACTCGTAGCGCACGCCGCGCGCCGGGTAGAGGCGCACCGTGCGCGGCGCGAGGAACGCCTTCAGGTCGGCGGCCAGGTCACGAGCCGAGCGGTCGTCGCCCGCCACGACCAGGGCCGGCCGCGCGGGATCGGCGTCGAGCAGCGACGCGAGCAGGTAGGGGCGCAGGCTGGCCGACAC
>JBOGZM010000118.1:0-9696 GCA_050697255.1 Solirubrobacterales bacterium | reverse complement strand
GGCGAACTCCTGCAGGTCCGAGTTCGAGCGCTCCAGCTCGGCGGCGCGGCGCTCCAGCTCGGCTGCCACGCTCGCGAGGCGGTCCTCGGTCTCCTTGCGGCGGGTGATGTCCTGTACCTGCGCGATGCCGTACAGGAGCCTGCCCGACGAGTCGTGTGCGATCGAGGCGTTGTGCATCACCCACACCGTCGCGCCGTCGCGCCGCAGGTAGCGCTTCTCGAGCTGGTAGTTGGGGATCTCCCCGCTCAGCAGGCGGTCGGCCAGCACCCGCTCGGTGTCGGCGTCATTGGGGTGCGTGATCTCGCCGAGTGTCATCGAGGCCAGCTCGCGGGCCGAGAAGCCGGTGATCTCGCACATCGAATGGTTCACCTGCAGCAGCCGCCCGCGCTCGCCGGCGTCGACGCCGAACAGAGCCATCCCGATCGGCGCGTCGTCGAACGCGCGCCGGAACGCCTCCTGCACCTCGCGCAGGGCCTCCTCTGCGCGCTTGCGCTCGGTGCGGTCGCGCACGATCACCGAGGCGCCCACGATCGCGCGGCGCGAGTCGCGCATCGGCGAGACGGTCACCGAAACTGGCACGAGGCTGCCGTCCTTGCGGCGGTGCTCGGTCTCGAAGTCCTCCAGGCGGCGCCCGGCGAGCGCCTGCGACAGCATGCGGGCGTCCTCGGGCGCGCGCTCCGGCGGCATCAGCATCTCCAGGGTGCGACCGCCGACCTCCTCGGCGCGGTAGCCGTACAAATCTCGGGCGCCCGGGTTCCAGCTCGTGATCTCCCCCGCGACCGTGGTCGCGATGATCGCGTCGTGGGAGGACTGCACGATCTCGGCCAGGCGCCGCAGCGTCTCCTCCGCCTGCTTGCGCTCGGTGATGTCGTGCAGGAACGCGTTGAACGCATACCGCCCGCCGGAGCGCACCGCGCTCATCGTCATCTCGACCAGGAACTCCTGACCGTCCCGGCGGACCACGTCGAGCTCGAGTCGCCGGTCGAACAGCGACGCTTTTCCCGTGTGCATGAAGCCCTCGAGCGCGCGCGTGTGGGCGCCGCGTTGGCGCGCCGGGATGACGGTCTCGGCGAAATTGCGCCCGAGGGCCTCCGCCTCCGTCCACCCGAAGGTCGCCTCCGCCTGTGGATTCCACGCCGTGATGCGCCCCGATTCGTCCAGGGACACGAACGCATCGTTCGCCGTGTCGACGATGCGACGGAAGTGCTGCTCGGACTCCCGCAGCGCCTGCTCGGCGTGCTTGCGCTCCGTGATGTCGGTCGCGATCGCGCACACCGCGTACGAGCGCCCCTCGGCGTCCCGCAGCGGGAACTTCGCCGACAGGTAGGTGTGGGGGCCGTCCGGGTGCTCGATCACCTCCTCGACCTGGAGCGGCACCTGCTCGCGCATCACGCGCAGGTCGTTGGCGCGCATCGCCGCCGCGAGCTCGGCCGGGAACAGCTCCACGTCCCCGCGGCCCGCAGCACGCTCGCGGTCGATCCCGAAGAGCAGCTCGAAGCTGCGGTTGACGAGCGTGTAGTGGCCCTCGGCGTCCTTCACGTAGATCACCGCGGGCGTGTTGTCGATGATCGCCTGCACACGCGCACCGCTCTCCCGCAGCGCCGCCTCCGCACGCTTGCGCGCGGTCACGTCCTGCACCTGCACGATCAGATACAGAGGCCGCTCCTCGGCGTCGCGCACCAGCGACGCGGAGACCAGCGCCAGCAGGTTCTCGCCGTCGGCGCGTAGCAGCCGGTGCTCGGCCTCGTAGCCGGGCAGCTCCCCGGCCAGCATCCAGGGCACGTAGCGCGCGTCGGCGTCGTCACCTTCGCCGGGGACGACGATGTCCGCCATGGCGCTGCCGACCAGATCCTCCGGCGGGCGGCCGATCAACTCGCACAGCGCGCGATTCACCCGCAGGAAGCAGCCGGCCCGGTCCTGCTCGATGCTGACCAGGGCGATGCCGATCGGCGCATGCTCGAAGGCGCCCCGGAACCGCTCCTCCGCCTCGCGCACGATCGTCTCGGCGCGCCGGCGCTCGGTGACGTCGCGCAGGACCGCGGTCGTGAACCGCTCGCCGTCCGCGCTCCAGCACGAGAACGCGGCCTCGAGCGGGATCTCCTCACCGTCGCCGCGCCGACCGGTGGTCGAGACCAGACGGCGATCGCCGTCCTCGAGCTGGGGAGGCGGCTCGTCCAGCAGCACGTCCAGCGACCGGCCCACCACATCGGCCTCCGGCAGGCCGAAGATGCGCTCGGCTGCCGCGTTCACGTATGCGACGCTGCCCTGCGCGTCAACGGACACGATCGCGTCCGCCGCGGAGTCCGCGACCGCGCGGAAGTGCTCCTCGCTCAGGCGCAGCGCTTCCTCCGTCTGCTTGCGCCCGATCAGCGCGCCCACCTGCGCCGCGACGGCGGACACCAGCGCGACGAGACGCTCGTCCTGCTCGCGCTCCTCGAGCACGAAGAACTCGATCACGGCCACGACCTCATCCCCGGCCAGGACGGGCACGGCGACCCCGCCCGCGAGCCCGACGGCCTGGGCGAACAGCCCTCGCTCGAACCCCGGGTCATTGCGCACGTCGCGGATCCACACCGGCCGCGCGAGCTCCCATGCCTTGCCCGCCAGGCCGATCCCCGGCACGAACGACAGCGCCTCGGTGACGCGGCGAAACGACGCCAGACCCCGCGTCGTCGCGTGCCAGGCCGGGCTGCAGACAAGCGTGCGGCCGTCGGGGCTCCGCACCCAGGCCTGCCCGATCGCCCACCCGGTCCGCTCGCACACCCCGCGCAGCACGGCCTCGAGGGCGGACTCGGTGGTCTCCGCATTTGCGACCGCCAGGGCGAGCTCGTGTGCCAGCGCGAGCTCCTCCTCGACGCGGCGGCGCTCGGTGATGTCGCGGCCGACGCTGTAGATCAGCTCGAGGCCCGCGTGCGCCCGGGCGCTGAACTGGAACCAGCGGTGGGAGCCGTCGCCGGTGCGCAACCGCGCCTCGAAGGACACCACCCCGCCCGCCGTCACGACCTGTTCCAGCGCCTCCGTGGCACCGGGCACGTCCTCCGGGTGCAGCAGCTCCTGATACCTGTGACCGGCGAGCTCCTCGGGCGACAGCCCCAGCACCGCCTCGTGCGCGGGGTTCGCCCACCGCACGCGGCCGTCGAATCCGGTCACCCCGAGCAGGTCGGCAGAGAAGTCGAGCAGCAGCGCCCGCGCCTGCTCCTCGGGGAATGCCTCGACCGCTCCCGCGGCGCCCCCGGCGGCCGCGCGCAGCGCAGCCCCCTCCTCTTCGGAGACGACTCCGAAATCGTGACTCGCTGGGTTGTCGTCAAACGGCCGGTGCGACACCTCGGCACCGTGGGAGGGGACAGTGGTCGGCGGGACGCTCTGGACGTCTCGTCAAGTGATCGGCGGGCGCGGGCGGTTACTCAAGCTTCCGGGCGGGAGACGCCCGCGAGCCAGTGCGCAGCCGGCGTGCGACTGCGGTCAACGTGGCGTGCACGTGACCCGGGTCGTAGGCCACCTGCGCGCGCGTAAAGCGGAGCGGCGTCAGGCCGGCGGCGGCGTGTGCCTGGTCGCGAACGCGATCGCGGCTCTGCTGCGCGGGAGTGCGGTGGTAGCGCAGGCCGTCGGTCTCGACCACCAGTCCCAGCTCGGGCCAGTAGAAGTCCACCTTGTACCCGTTCACCCAGCGGCGCCGTCTGGGGCTGCGGGAGTCCGGCCCTCCGGACGAGCGGCAGGAGGCGCCGCTCGAGGTGCGAGTCAGTGAGCGTGAAGGTCCGCCGATCGAGCGTGCTCCGCAGGACCGCCGCGCCGGGCCGCTTGCCAAGGCGGGCCAGAGCTGCGCGCAGCGCCTCGGGATGCGCCAGGTCGAGCCTGTCTGCCTCGTTCACCGCCGCCTCGAGCTGATCGCTCGGGAGTCGCGTGGCAAGGTCGACCAAGGTGCAGAGCGGCGTCGTAACGGGGATGCCGTGCCTGCACGCGAGGTGCTCGGTCCCCAAGGCCGTGCGCCGGTAGACGACGATGCCGGCGCGGCGAGGATGGCGCGGCCGCGGGACCGACACCTCGATGCAGCGGCTCTCCGCCGCACGGATTTCCCACAGCGCGGCGGCGCTCTCGTGGCTCAACCCGGCGCCCGGACCGCAGCTCAGGACCGCGGCCATCCAACACCCATGGCGGCTCAGCTCCGGTCGTCCGACCGCGTAAACGCCAGGCGACACCGGGTGCAGGCGCCCGGTGGCGATGCGGTGCTTTATCGCATCAGGCCCGAGCCCTGCTTGGACCAGCTGGCGTCTTGTCACAACCCCATGCTGCTCTCGAATCAGCCCCCAGGGGCGCGCCCTCGATGCTGGTCCGTTTTGGGGGTCCATGACCCACCAAAGTGGACCAACAACGAGAATTCGCCCCCTCCGAGCGGGGCCTCAGCGGAGAGGGAGGGATTCGAACCCTCGAGGCAGCGTTAACCGCCCACGCGATTTCCAGTCGCGCTCCTTAAGCCGCTCGGACACCTCTCCGGGCTGCGGATCGCCACGTCCAGCGGCGATCGCGCCTAGCGTAGCAACGGCGGCCCGCCCGCCCTGGGGAGCCGGTCCGTGCGCAGATGCTCGGCGCGGCGGCGCCTGAAGATGGCGCGCTGGATGAGCAGCGTGATCAGCCCGGCTGCGCAGATCGCCGCGATGTTGAGCGCGAGCTGCGCCTGCGACCCGCGCCATGCCGACCAGTCCTGGTACGCCGCCGCGACTCCGATGTTGGCGGCGGCCGGGATCGTCGTAACCGAGATCAGCACTCCGGCGAGCGCGCCGGACTTCTGGGTCGTCAGCGACAGCACCCCGGCGATGCCCGCGCAGAAGGCGACGAAGAACGAGAAGAAGTCCGGGCTCGAGATGATGACCGAGAGGCTGTGGTCTGCCTCCGTGAACTCGTCCGGCGTGAGGTCGGTCGATTTGAAGGTCAGCGACGCGAGAAAGGCGGCGGTGATCCCAACCGGGAAGCCCGCCACCAGAGCGACGAACGAGCGCAAGGCAAGCCGGGGCCGCCGCTCCACAACCGCGACGCAGAAGCTCGCCAGCGGCCCGAACTCCGGCCCCAGCACCATTGCGCCGACGATCAGGATCGGCGTGTCGAGGAAGATGCCGACCGCCGCGATCAGCGTCGCAAGGGTCATGAAGATCAGGAAGCTGCCGCTGAGCGTGGTCGACTCCGAGGCAAGCTCCTCGACCTCCTCCCAGACCACCGCGTTGGCCGGATCGCCCGGCGCCGCCCGCATGGCCTCCTCGGCCGCGGACGAGAGCGCGATGTCGACCTCTTCGACCGAGATCGAACCGCGCTCGTGCACGCCCAGCTCCTGGAGGTCCGCCAGCACGATGCTCGCCGCCTCGCGTGGGACGTCGCAGAGCAGCACGTCGCCCGCCGGCCGCATCGCCGCGCCGCGCAGCACGACGATGTTGCACACCGCCGGCGACTGCTCGAGCACGCGCAGGACCTGGGCCGTCAGGTCAGGCGGGACGACGATGCGCAGGTGCACCATGGCGCCAGAAGATAGGCACGGGGGCGGAGGACGCTGTCCCCGAAAGCCATGCGGCCCGCCGTCGGCGGGCCGCGTTCAACTTCCGGTTGAGAGCTGCTCCTACAACAGGATGATCAGCAGGATGATGATCAGGAGCAGCGTTCCGAGACCGATATACATTCCCTCACCTCCTTACGAGAGCCCCCTATACCCACGGAGGTGCGGGCGAAAACGAACGGGTCCCGTCTTTGTCAGCGCGCGCTCAGCGTCGCAGGCGCGCGCTGAAGGGGCCCGGCATCCGGTCGCACCTGAAAACGACCACGATCTCGCCGCTCACGCGACTGCGGGTCCGGAAGGTCCCGGTCGCCTGGAAGCTCACGACGCGACGGCCCTTGCGCCGGATCCGCTTCGTGGCCCTGAAGCGCCCGTCGCGGATGCGGAAGCGCACGGTCTGGGCGCGGCGCGGGCGGTCACCGCAGTAGCGCATCGTGCCGCGCTTCCCGTCACCGGACACGCGGATCACGACGGAATGCTTCTTGGCGCTCAGGATCGGCCGGCTCTTGCCGCTGTAGCGACCGCCCTTGACGGGGTCGGCGGCCAGCGCGAGCGCCGGCACGACGACGGCCGCGCACAGCGCCACGAGTCCGATCGCCCATTTCAGACCGCGTGCCACGGCGGCCAACCATAGAGATCTTCTCTGAGAGGCGTGCAGGTCGGTGAGCCGCGCGGGACGTTCTAGACCGCAGGGGCGCTACGGACGCAGCCGTACCCGGCGCGTCTTCGTGCGCGCGTTGCCGGCCGCGTCGCTGACGGTGATCGTGACCCTGGCGCGCACACGCCTGCCTCGCCGCAGGGCCCGCTTGATCCGGCGCACGGAGACGCGCCGCAGCCGTAGCCGCAGCCGGCGCGTCTGGTGCGGCAGCGCCTGGGCGGTTGCCCGCCGGGAGCGGATGAGGCGGGCCGTGCCCCCCGGCAGTCGTATGCGTGCACGCGCCGTCACGGTGCCCGCCTCGGCGAGGCGCGCGACGACCCTCAGGGTGTCGACGTCCTGGCGGCGCCGGATGCGCATCGCGAGCACCTCGAGAGTGGTGTCGGCCGGCGGCGCCGGCGCGGTGGCGGGGGCGGGAGCGGGAGTTTGCCTGGAAGCGATCCGGCGCACCGTCGGATCCACGGCCGACACGAGGTTGCCGTAGTACACCCCGAGCGGCGAGAAGGGGTCGCCGAGGAAGCCGTTCTGCGGCGACGCGTGCGCGGCGGCGTCGGCGCGCACCTGCTCGATCACCTCGGCCGGCGTCATCTCGGCACACGGGCCGGGCCGGCCGGGCTCCCCCATGCACAGCGCGACCACGCCGGCGACGTGCGGTGCGGCGGCGCTGGTGCCGGTGCCGGTCTCCTGACCGCCGCCGCGCGCGGTCGACGTGATGCAGACGCCGGGCGCCGCGACCACGTGGGCGATGTCCGTGGGCTGAGTGGCGTGGTTGGACATGGTCCAGACGCTGTCGTCGATCTCTGTCGGGTCGCACAGTGGCGGACCGGTGCCGCCGGGCGCTCCGTCGCTGTCGGCGGCGGCGGTCACGGTGAGCACCTCGGGGTAGGCGCCGGGGACCTCGAGCGCGATGTCCCGCGCGAAGTTGCCGGCGGCGGCCGTGTAGACGATGCCGCGGGCCACGGACCGTTGGATCGCGAGGTGGAGCGCATCGGCCTGGATGTCCCGGCTGAGGCTCATGTTGGCCACCCGGATACCCAGACCCGGTCCGTGCGCCGTCACCCAGTCGATGCCGCAGATGACCTCGGATACGAGGCCGGTGGCGTCCTGCCCCAGCACCTTCACCGCGTACATCTCGGTGCCGGGCGCGACGCCGACCAGGCCCGCGCCGTCGTTGCGCGCGCCGATCACGCCTGCCACGTAGGTGCCGTGCCCCTCATCGTCCGCGGGCGACCCCGCCCCAGTGCCGACGCAGTTGGCCCCGGCGCGCGCGACCAGGTCGGAGTGGGTGAGGTCGATGCCGGTGTCGAGGACGGCCACGGCCGCGGCGCTCGGGGCGTGAACTCCCGCAGCGCCGGCGGCTCCGATGCGCGCGACGCCCGTCGGCACCGTCTCCCCCGCGCGGCGCGGCACCCGCGCGGCGCGCAGGACGCGGTCGGGCGCGACGAGCGCGACTTCAGGATCGGCGCGCAACGCGCGAACGTCTTTGGCAGTCAGGCGGGCGGCGAACCCGTCGAGCACGTGCCGGTAGCGATGGTCGCTCCTGAACCCGTGTACGCGCTCGCGTGCAGCGGTCTCCGCCTGCACGGGGAAGGCCGCTCGCGGAGGAGTGGCGTAGACCACGACGTACGGGCGGGTTTCCGTCGTGGCCGCCGCGATCGCCGGTGACACGGCCGTGACAACCAGCGTGCAAGACAACGCAAATGCCCATGTCAACGCTCTGCTCAACCGTGCTCCCAAATCGACTCTAACGGTGAATTCACCATCCGCTCGGTGACGTGGGCAGGCCCTGTCACAGGTCTTGCGCCGCAGCATGCGACTCGGATACGTTCACACTCACATACGGGCCGCAAGGTGGTGGCGGTCCGCGATCACCGGGAGGAGCCGATGTTGCACCCGTTCCCGGCCTCGCGCGCGAGGCCGATCCTGTTGACGCTGGGCGTTGCCGCAGCGGTGCTGTTGATGCCGGCGTTGTCGCCGGGCACGGCGCGGGCGGCATGCGCGTCGTCGACGCCGGCGAGCCAGAGCTTCCCGGACGGAACGGCCGACGCGGAGCTTGGGGCGCCAGAGATACTGAGCGTCGACGCGTCGCTGGACGCGGGCTGCCGACTGACCATAGACCCGAAGCTGCAGGCGCCGCTCGGCGTGAATCAGTTCCTGTTGATCGGGCTCGACTTCAACCGGTCTCCAGACGTGTTCGAACGATCGGTCCTCGCGGAGCCGATCTTCCTGCCGCTCTTGCTGGACGAGGCCGGTATCCCCATCGCAGAGCTGACGTCCGTCGGCGACGCAGGCTTCTCGGCCACCCTCGATGAGCTTGGTCTGCCGGCACCCACGGCGCTCGGCATCGCGACGCTGGGCATGTTGGATCCGACCCCGGATCTTCCGTTCTCCGGCGACGAGACCTTCGACGACGCACCGGACCTCATTCAGCCCATCTACGAGCTGCCGGTCAGCTTCACCCAGCCGCTGCCGCCTCCGCCTCCGCCGCCGCCACCACCACCGCCACCGCCCCCAGCCGCCAAGCCCGCGCCGGCCGCGAAGCAGGTGACCGGCTGCGTCGTTCCCAAGGTCAAGGGGCTCACCGTCAAGAAGGCGATCGGGAAGCTGAAGAAGGCCGGCTGCAAGTACAAAGTGAAGGGCAAGGGCCGCGTGCGGTCCGTGTCGCCCAAGGCCGGCACGCGCACGAAGGCCACCGTGCAGGTGAAGGCGAAGAGAAAGAAGAGGCACAGGAAGAAGCGCGGGTCGCGCCGGTCGGCACTTTCGCAGCACGACGCCCTGGCCGCTGCGCTGCGGCTGAGGTAGTCACGGGACTGTAGGAGCCCAGACCCCCAACGGAGCCAGGCGCCCAGCGCCCGGCTCCGCCCCTTTACGCGCGGCCCCGACCGTTGCGCCATACTCGCGCGCCGAGCACCGATGCAGTTCGTCCACCACCTCAGGGTCCGCTACGCGGAGTGCGACATGCAGGGCCACGTCTTCAACGGCAACTACCTGACGTGGTTCGACACGGCGCACACCGAGCTGCTGCGAGAGGCGTTCGGACCCTACGAGCGCGTCGTGGAGACGGGCGTCGAGTTCGTGGTGGCGGAGGCGAGCGTCCGCTACCGCGCCCCGGCGCGCTTCGACGACGAGCTGGGCGTGCACGTCACGGTCGAGCCGCCGGGGACCAGCTCGCTCACGAGCCGCTTCGAGGTCCGCCGCGGCGACGAGCTCCTGACCGAGGGCATGCTGCGCCACGTCTGCGTGGACGCGCAGACCTTTGCCAAGGCGCCGTGGCCCGCGGGCCTGCGGGCGGCGTTCGAGCGCTACGTGCCCTGACTCGCCGGCACCTAGGTCTCCGCGCCGATCAACAGCGCGAGCTGGCGTGACTGCGCGACCAGGGTTCCGTCCGGCGCCCAGAGCTCACCGTCCTCCTCGAAGAAGCCGTCCCGCACGAGCCGGGTGTTGAAGTGCCCCAGCAGCAGCCCGTCCGGGAGCGGCAGCGGAGCCCGGAAGTGGACCGTGAGGT
>JBOGZM010000117.1:0-6255 GCA_050697255.1 Solirubrobacterales bacterium | reverse complement strand
GAATGCGTCGGCGAGCGCGTCGGCTGTCGGACGGTCGATCGCGTTGGCGACGTCAGGCCGGTCGATCGTGATGACCGCGACCAGGTCCTCGGACTCGTAGCGAATCGCCATCGTGCGGCAGCCAATCATGAAGGCGGCGGGCGGTCAACCGGCAGGCCGCCGGGGCGTCGGTGCCGGCGGAAATTCGCCGACGCTCAGGACAGCCACTCTACTCGCGGGATCAGTTCACGGTCGAAGCGCTCGAGCCCCTGGTCGCCCACGCGTTCGAGCTCCTCGAGACACCGCTCCGTCGCAGCGACCAGGCGGTCGACGTCCACGTTCATGCAGCCGCCATGGAATGGCTCCAGGTAGGTGATGCCTCGCCACCACAGCGCCCGGGCGCCGGTGGGATTCCCGCGCCGCAGGTGCTCGAAGCCCACACCGATCTGCAGGATCCCCTGGTACAGGTAGCGGACGGGATCGGGCTCGGCGATCCACTCCTCCTCGAGCGTCTCGTGCTGCTCGAAGAACTCTCCGCGGTTGAACTGCTCGATGCCACGCCGGAGGCGGGCCGGCGGGGGCTCGGAGCAACGGCCGCTCCGCTGCCCTCGCCCGGGCCGGTGCCGGGCGCTCGTGCCGTTTGCCGCCTCCGCCATCGAGCCGAGTCTAGGCGGGGCGCCGACGCCGCCCGAGCGATGATGGAGGCGTAACTCAGTTCGCGAGGCGGCGCTCGCCACCCTAGCCGAAGAACTCGAACGAGCCGACCTCATGAAGCTCGGTGGCGACCGGAGGTTCGTCGCACCGGTCGCGAATGCCCTCGCGGAACTCGGCGAACGCGTTCACGTCGGCAAGCGAGTTGCGGTCGTCATCCCTCTCCTCCACGATGTGGACGAAGCTCACGCCGTCGTCGAGCTTGAATGTCGCGTACCCAAATCCCGCGGGCCTTGTGCGATGCAGCTCGTCGAACACGGCGCGGACGAGCGCCTCGTTCGTCGTCACCTGATCGGGCTTGACCCGGTATCGGACCATGACGCGTTTCACTGCACACCTCCTGGTGACGCTGCGGGGGCAGGACAGACCTGGACGGTTGCGCGGCGGCGGCCCGGCAGACCCAGCGCGGCCGCAGCCCCGATCAGCGCAAGGCCGGCGGAGACGCCGATCGCCGGCGCGAACCCGTCGCTGAACGCCTGCGCCGACGCGTAGCTGCCGGCTCCGGCGAACACCGCCACGGAGATCGCGATCCCGAACACACCGCCCAGCTCGCGCATCGTGCTGTTGGTGCCAGCCGCCTTGCCAATCGCCTCGACGGGCACCGAGCCGACCACGGAGTTCTGCGCGGCCGGGATCGCCATCGAGACGCCGGCGCCGCCGATGATCAGCGGCGGGATCATCTCGGAGTAGGAGAGGCCGGGCTCGGCGATCAGCGCGATCCAACCCATTCCGACAACCTGAAGAAGCAGGCCTCCGACCATGAACGGCCGCTCGCCGAGCCGGTCGGCCAGCGCACCGGCGATCGGCGCGCAAACCATCAGGGTGGCGGTCCACGGCACCAGCCGCAGCCCCGCGTCGAGTGGCCCGTAGCCAAGCGCGGTCTGGAGGAACTGGGCCAGGAAGAACACGGCTGTGAAGAGCGACGCGAACAAGCAGAAGATCGCCGCGTTGCCGGCCGAGAACGCCCGCGATCGGAAGAACTGCATCGGCAGCATCGGCTCCCGGGCACGCAGCTCCCATGCGACGAACGCCGCCGCCAGCGCCACCCCGGCCACCAGCGACGAGACGACCTCGAGGCTGCTCCAGCCGGCCGAGTTCCCGCGCACGAGTCCCCACACGATGCCGAGCGCACCACCGGTGACCAGCGCGAGGCCCGGGAGGTCGAGGGAGGTGTCGGGCCCGAAGCTCTCCTCGATCTGGCGGAGCACGAAGGGGATCACGAGCAGCCCGATCGGGACGTTCAGCCAGAAGATCCACTCCCATGCGAGACCGTCGGCGATCGCCCCGCCGACGACTGGACCGCTGCCGACCGCGAGCCCGGTCACGCCGAAGAAGATCCCGAGCGCGGTCCCCCGCCGCTCAGGCGGGAACGCCGCGCTGACCAACGCCAGAGCCAGCGTCATCACGAGCGCCGCGCCGACTCCCTGGACGGCGCGCGCCGCGATCAGCGAGCCGACGTCGGGCGCAAGCGCACACGCGGTCGATGCCGCCACGAACAAACCGAGTCCGGCGGAAAACAGGCGCCGGCGCCCGAACCGGTCGCCCAGGCCCGCCGCTGTCATCAGCAGCACGGCGAAGCTGAGGTTGTAGGCGTTGACCGTCCACTCCAGCTCCTCGATGGAGGCGCCGAAATCCAGGCGGATCGTGCTCAGGGCGGTGGACACGACGAGCGTGTCCAGCGCCACCATCAGCGACGCGATCGACGTGAGCGCGAGCACCCAGTTTCTTGCCGGCTTCGAACCCATGTGAGTTGAGACCGGCGCCGGTGCGGAAACTCATCGCGGCGCGTAGCGGCGGTGCAGGTCGAGCATGTTGCCGTCGGGGTCCTCGAAGATCGCCTGGTGGCAGACGCCGCTGTCGATCGTGTCCCCGTTGAACTTGACACCCTTTGACTCCAGCTCCGCACGGGCGGCCGCGACGTCGTCGACCCGCAGCGCGATCGGAACCTTGTTGGGCTGGAACGTCATGCCGAGCCGCTCGGGGGCGATCAGGGCGATCGTGACGGTGCCGGTCTCGAACTCCGCTCCGACGGCCTCCTGGCCCGTGCGCTGCCACACCTTGGAACGCTCGAGGCCGAGGACGTCGCCGTAGAAGTCCGTCGCCGCCTCGAGGTCCCTGGTTGGAACCGACACGAAGTCGACGCCGGTCACCAAGGATGTCGCGGCACTCATGACGCGGCCGCCCCCGCGACGGCGTCCTCGTATTCGTCGTGGCGTCGCGGCCAGTTCCCCGATGCGGTCTTCTCGCTGGGCGCCTCGAAGCGGCTCTTCGGCGTCCGGTCGAGCAGCTGCCACGTCCCGTTCAGGACGTCCGTGCCGCGATCGAAGGTCGAGTACGTGTGGTAGACGATGCCGTCCTCGAGCGCGAAGACGCTGAGCCCCATCATCTCGTCGTCGTCCGCACCCGTGAACAGGTTGAGACCAGCCCTGCGCGGCGTGCCGAAGTTGTACCCGGTGCCGGCCCGCCGGTCCTCCTCGGTGAACAACCCGAAGTCGAGGTTGAAGTCGGTCCCGTAGGACGACACCCAGGGGAACTTCCACCCCATGCGGCGCTTGTAGGCCTGGAGCTTCTCGAGCGGCGCGCGCGATGCGCAGGCCAGCGTCACGTCGTGGTTGTTCAGGTGCGGCACCGAACCGTCCAGGTGGTCGGAGTAGAACGAGCAGCCCGGGCAGGCGGCCTCGTCGTCGGGCCCGTACATGAGGTGGTAGACGATCAGCTGCGAGCGCCCGGCGAAGAGCTCGGCCAGGGTCTTCGGGCCCGCGTCGGTCTGGAAGGTGTACTCCTTGTCGACCCGCACCCACGGCAGCTCCTGGCGCTGCCGGGCAAGCTCGTCGCTGCGGCGCGTGAGCTCCTTCTCCTGCTCGAGCAGCTCCTTGCGGGCGGCGAGCCACTCGTCGCGCGTTCCGGTCCTGTGCTCGGTCATCGCGTTGCCTCCTCTGTCTCTCGCACATCGTCGTACTCGTCGTGCATCTGCCACCAGCCGTACCGCGGCGTCTGCGGGTAGCCCTCGGGTGAATTCTCCCAGTCCTCCTGCCGGCCCAGCGGCGTCAGGTCGAGGAGGGTCCAGTTGGTGCCGATCGCCTCGACCCCGCGCCCGGTCGTGGAGTACGTGCGGAGGACGCGGTCGCCGTCCCGCAGAAATACGCTCAGCCCGAAGAACCTGGTGATCCCGCAGGCGGCGCTGAAATTGCCGTCGTCGTCGGAGAACCACGGCACCGTCCAGCCCATGCGCTCCTTGAACTCCTCGATCTCGGCCGGCGGCGCGTTGCGGGACACGAGCACCAGAGTCGTGTCGCGCGCATTCAGGTGTGCCGGGTGCCCGAGGTTGTCGACGACCATCGAGCAGCCATTGCAGCGCCTGTTGGGGTCCTCGATCGACTCCCACATGAAGTGGTAGACGATCAGCTGACGGCGCCCGTCGAACAGGTCGAGCAGGCGCACCTGGCCGTCCGGGCCCGTGAATACGTAGTTGGTGTCGAACTCGACCATCGGCTGCCTGCGCCGCTCCGCGGCCAGCGCGTCCCGCGCCCGGGTGGCTTCTTTTTCCTTCGCGAGCAGCTCTTCGTGGGCGGCTTCCCATTCGGCTTGCGAGACGACGGGCGGAAGTTTCATCATGCGCTCCTTGGTTGTGGCTCCGGAAGATCGAAGCGGCGCATCAGCGCCGGGTTTACAAAAGCGGTGATGTCCGTGATCCGGTCCCCCCGTAGGGTCAGCACCTGTAGCGCCACCGGGGCGTAGGCGCCGGCTTCCTCGTTCCAGTGATAGACCCCGAACGCCGGCTGCCCGCTGGCCCGCGTGGGGACGACACGCACGCGCCGCTCCTGGGCCGCGAACCCGACGAGCTCCTCGCGCCGCTCGCGCTCCGCGAACACGTAGCCGGTCAGGAAGCCGATGGCGCCATCGAGGCCACGGAACCAAGTCGGCATCGGCGGCATCGCGATCGTCACGTCGTGGCTCAGGAGGCCAACGATCGTGTCCACGTCGCCTTCCTCCCACGCGTGCATGTACTTCTCGACCAGCTCCTGGATGTGCTTGTCGCCGAGCGAGCGCAGCGTCGCCTGCTGGCTGTGGTCGGGAAGCTGCTCTTCCGCCGCCTTGCGGGCGCGCTGGAGCGCGCTATTCACGGAGGCGACCGTAGAGTCGAGGATCCCGGCCGCCTCCTGGGCGGAGAAGCCGAGCACCTCGCAAAGGATCAGGACCGCGCGCTGGCGCGCCGGCAGCTGCTGGAGCGCCGCCACGAAGGCGAGCTCAACGCTTTCGCGCTGCTCGTAGCGGGCCTCTGGACCGGCCATGGCATCGCCGAGATCGAAGGGCTGGTCCGGGTACGGCTCGACCCAGACGGACTCGACGATCGGCTTGCCGATGCCGTCGTGGGGGTCGGCGGGCGGACCGTAGTCCATGGGAAGCACCCGCTTTCGCCGCTCCCCGATGACGTCCAGGCAGGTGTTCGTGGCGATCTTGTAGAGCCACGAGCGCAGCGAGCTGCGACCGGCGAATCGCGGCAGTCCCCGCCAGGCCCGCAAAAGCGCGTCCTGGAGCGCATCGTCGGCGTCGTGAACAGAGCCGAGCATCCGGTAGCAGTGGGCGTGGAGCGGGCCGCGATACTGCTCCACCAGGAGACCGAAGGCGTCCTCGTCGCCCTCCCGGGCAGCCTTCAGCAGCTCGTCCTCCTGCAGGGCGGAGCCTGTGCGGATCGCGGGCATCCATAGGGAGGACTCGGTCACCGGGCGCAAATCATCGGTCTCCTGAGATTAATCATCGGCCCCGGGAGGCCACAGGAAGCGCTAGGGTCATTTGGGCGCGATCGGACGCACGGAGGAGGCATGGCTTGACCCTGCACGTCGACCGGATCGACCTCGCTGATGCGGTCAGGACCGGCGTCAACCCGTACCTCGCCGGCCCCTACGCGCCGACGCACGACGAGCTCACCCTCACCGACCTCGAGGTCGTGGGCGAGATCCCGGACGACCTGAACGGCGTCTACGTCCGCAACGGCCCCAACCCGCAGCACGAGCCGAACGGCCGCTACCACTGGTTCGACGGCGACGGGATGGTGCACTCGGTCCACATCGCCGACGGGCAGGCCACCTACCGCAACCGCTGGGTGCGCACCGACGGCTTCGAGCGCGAGCGCGAGGCCGGCGGCCCCCTGTGGAAGGGCATCATCGAGCCGGCTGCAGAGAATCCGGCCGGGGAACCGGAGAAGAACACGGCCAACACCGACGTCCTGTTCCACAACGAGCGCCTGCTGGCGCTCTGGTATCGGGCCGGCAAGCCCTATGCGCTCGACCCGGTGACGCTCGAGACGCTCGGCGCCGAGGACTTCGACGGCACCCTGCGCTGCGAGGTCTCCGCGCACGCCAAGGCCGACCAGCGCACCGGCGAGCTGATGTTCTTCGACTACGGGATGAAGCCGCCCTACATGCGCTACGGCGTCGTCTCTCCCGAGGGCGTCGTGCGCCACTTCATCGGCATCGACCTGCCCGGCCCGCGCCTCCCGCACGATATGGCGATCACCCGGCGCTACTCGATCCTGATGGACCTGCCGCTCTACAACGACAGGGG
>JBOGZM010000116.1:0-3448 GCA_050697255.1 Solirubrobacterales bacterium | reverse complement strand
CGTCGTAGCCGCCCGGCACCTCGGCGCCGGGCTCCGCGAGGTCGAGCCGAAACGCGTCGATGTCCCGGGCGCGCGCCTGCGCGAGCGCGGTGTCCGACACGTCGGCGCCGCGCACATCGATCCCCGGCACCTCGCGACGCAGGCACTCGAGGAAGCTCCCGTCGCCACAGCCGAGGTCCAGCACCGCCCATCCGGGTTGCACGAACTCCGCCACGATCCGCGCCCGCCCCGGCGCGGTCGTCACAACATCCGGCTCGAGGTCGAGGCGCCGCTCCCAGTACGCGTCGTAGAACGAGTCCCCCTCGAGGTCCGCGAGGGGCAGCGGACGGCGAAGGCGCTGGAGGGAACGGCGCAACGGCGTGAGCAAGGCAGCCATGAGGGTACCCTTGACCGGGTGAGCATCGCCCAGCGCATCCAGTCGGACCTCTCCGCCGCCGCGAAGGCGCAGGATCGCCCGCGCCTGGCCGCGCTGCGCCTGCTGGTCGACGCGCTCCAGAAGGAGGCGAAGCAGGCCCGCGGCGACCTCGACGAGCAGGACGAGATCGCGGTGCTGAAGCGCGAGCGCAAGCGCCGCGTGGAGGCGGCGGACGCGTACCGCAAGGGCGGGCGCGCAGACACGGCCGCCGCCGAGGAGGCGGAGGCGGAGCTGATCGACGTCTACCTGCCCGCACAGATCTCCGATGACGAGCTGCAGCAGCTGATCGCGGACGCGCTCGCCGAGACCGGCGCGCAGTCCCCGAAGGAGATGGGCAAGGTGATGTCGGCCGTGATGGCGAAGGCTGCCGGGCGCGCAGACGGCCGCCGTGTGAGTGAGCTGGTGAGGGAGAGGCTCACCGCGGCTTGAGGACCCAGCTGACACTCGACCCTACTGCCGCAACCGAGCTGGCTGGCGCCGAGGACACGGTGCTGAAGGCGCTCGAGGGCCACCTCGACGCCAAGGTCTTCCTGCGCGGCAACGTGCTCACGCTCGAGGGGTCGGAGGGCGATGTCGAGATGGGCCGCGAGGTCGTGCAGGAGCTGATGGAGCTGATCGCCCAGGGCCACCAGATCTCGCCCGGCACGATCGGCGCCGTGACATCCGCGCTGGACCAGAAGGAGAGCCCGTCCACGATCCTCGGCGACGTCGTCTGGACGCACCGCTCGGCGCGCGTGGCGCCCAAGACGGTGAACCAGAAGCGCTACGTGGACTCGATCCGCGACAACACGATCACATTCGGGATCGGGCCGGCGGGGACCGGCAAGACCTACCTCGCGATGGCGATGGCGACCGCCGCGCTGTCACGGCGCAACGTGAACCGCGTGATCCTGACGCGGCCCGCGGTCGAGGCGGGCGAGCGGCTCGGCTTCCTGCCCGGCACGATGATGGAGAAGGTCGACCCGTACCTGCGGCCGCTGTTCGACGCGCTGTACGACATGCTCGACGCGGAGCGCGTGAACAGCTATCTGGAGAAGGGCGTGATCGAGGTCGCGCCGCTGGCCTTCATGCGTGGCCGCACGCTGAACGACGCGTTCATCATCCTCGACGAGGCCCAGAACACCACCCCCGAGCAGATGAAGATGTTCCTCACGCGGCTTGGCTTCAACTCCACGATGGTCGTGACCGGCGACATCACCCAGATCGACCTGCCGGGCGACCAGCGCTCCGGCCTGGTGGCGGTGCGGGACATCCTGGACGAGGTCCCCGACATCCGGTTCGTGCACTTCGGCGGCGAGGACGTCGTGCGCCACAAGCTCGTGCAGCGGATCGTGAACGCCTACGCCGACCACGCGCAGGCGGCCGCCCCGGACCTGCGTTCGGCGCGCGGCCCGCGCTGAGCGCGATGGTCGAGCTGGAGTGCCCGCCCGAGGTCCGGGCCGCGGCGCTGGCGGCACTCGAGGCCTGCGGCCTCGCGGACGGGCACCTGACGGTGGAGTTGGTCGGCGAGGGCAGGATTCGGGCCCTGAATCGCGCACACCGAGGCCTCGACCGGCCGACCGACGTGCTCTCCTTCCCGGTCGACGGCAGCGCGTCGACGGCCGGGCCCCGGGAGCTCGGGGACGTGGTGATCTGCCCCGCGCACACGCCCGATCTGGACGAGGCGACCGTGCACGGGATTTTGCACCTCGCCGGCATGGATCACGAGACTGACGACGGCGAGATGCTCGCGCTCCAGGATCGCGTCGTGGCCGAGCTCGAACCCCGGCGGACGCGATGACCCGCTCCGGGTTCGTTGCCGTCGCCGGCCGCCCGAACGTCGGCAAGTCGACGCTCGTGAACGCGCTCGTGGGCGACAAGGTCGCGGTCACCTCGGACAAGCCCCAGACGACCCGCCGCGCGATCCGCGGAATCGCGACCGGCGTGCGGGAGAAAGAGGGCTGGCAGCTCGTGCTGGTGGACCTGCCCGGGGTCCAGAGCCCGCGCGACGCGCTCACCGAGCGTATGCAGCGCCGCGTCGAGCACGAGCTGGCGGAGTCGGACGTCGCGCTGTTCGTGCTGAGCGGCGCCGAGCGCTCGGGCGGGGGCGATCGCTTCATCGCCAAGGCGCTCGCGAAGGCCAAGCTGCCGGTCGTGGTGGCGGTGAACAAGGTCGACGTGCTGTCGCGCGGCCAGACCGCTGCGGCGCTCGTGCAGGCGGCGGGCCTCGAGGAGGCCGGCGTCGACGTGCGCGAGATCGTCCCGGTGTCGGCGCTGAAGGGAACGGGAGTCGACGTGCTGCGGGACGCGCTTTCGGGCATGCTGCCGGAGGGGCCGTTCTACTTCCCGCAGGAGCAGCGCTCCGACCAGCGGCTCGAGGTGGTGCTCGCGGAGCTGGTGCGTGAGCAGGCGCTGAAGCGCACGCGCGACGAGGTGCCGCACTCGATCGAGGTGCAGGTCGAGGACGTGGAGCGCCGGGAGGACGGGCTCACGATGGTGCGCGCGGTGCTGTGGGCGGAGACCGAGTCGCAGAAGGTGATCCTGATCGGCCGCGGCGGGCGCATGGTGCGCGACATCGGCACCGGCGCGCGCAAGGAGATCGAGCGCGAGCTCGCCACCCACGTGCACCTGGACCTGACCGTCAAGGTGCGTCGCGGCTGGCGCCGGGACGAGGGCCTGCTCGACCGGCTCGGCATCGAAGCCTAGCCTCCGACGCCTGGACGCCCCCGCGCGAGCTACTCTGACGTCCAGTCAAAATTCCCCTGGACACAGACGGGAGATTCGGTTAGAAAAGTAAGGCTGGATTCGCGCACAAGGAGGGCACGGATGGCAACTGCGCACCACAACCGGACCTGTTCGCACGGCGGCTACCACTCCGGGATCGGGTTCTACAGCAAGGATGCAGAGCAGATCCGCTACGTGCTGGTCTGTGACGACTGCGGCAAGGAGACCAGGGAGGTCTTCAAGGAGCCGTACGTCCCCAACCCGCTTCTCGGGGCGGGCGCGGGCTTTCTTCCCGCGTAGAGCACCGCCGGAGAGCCGGCATCAGCATTG
>JBOGZM010000115.1:0-7095 GCA_050697255.1 Solirubrobacterales bacterium | reverse complement strand
CGTGCACACCTACTGCGTGCGGGTGGCAGACGACGACATGCCGCGCTCCGACCGTATCGCCCACCTGCTGCTGGCGCTACGCGAGGACGAGCAGGGCTTCGCGACCGTCGCCAACCACGCCTTCGCCGGCGCGACGTGGCGCATCAGGCGGCGGCTCGCACCCGTGCGGCGCCCGGCCCTCGACGCGGCGGTCGCAGCGGCCCGCGCTCGCTAGCCGCCGCGTCATCCATACGACTGCGCAGTTGTGGGGGGCTATAGACCCCAAAGTGCACCAAGATCTGTTGGGGGGCCAAATCTTCAGCGGGTGGATCCATCCAGCATCTGATCCAGTTGCGCATGGGACACCGCTCCCTCGCGCAGCACTGCCCACTGGCCGGACTCGTAGCGGCTCAGGTCCACGACCGTGGAGGGGACGCCCGGCAGCTCCCCCCCGTCGAGCACCAGGTCGGCGCCCGCGCGAATCGACTCGGGCACGTCCTCGAGCCGCCGCGGGTCGGGACCTCCCGACAGGTTGGCACTGGTCTGCAACACCGTCACCCCTGCTCCCGCCGGTGGCCCGTCGAGCGCCGGCACCCGCACACCCTGCCCACCCGGCAGCACCGCCAGCACGGGCCCGGGGAGCAATCGCTCGAGTGCGGCACGGGTGCGCGGGCCGAGGTCCGGATGCGCCTCCAGGGCCGCGGCCAGCGAGAAGTACATCAGCGCCGACGGCTTTTCGCGCGACCGGCCCTTGAGCGCGTACACGCGCTCGACCGCGGCGTCGTCACCGACCCGGCAGCCGATGCCGTACAGGGTGTCCGTCGGGAACACCGCGACACCCCCGCCCCGGATGCAGCGCTCGAACTCTTCGACGTCTAGTGCCCCGTCCACCAATGAATGCCCCGTTCTGGCGGCTGCAAGTCGTCGCCTGGTTTTGTCCTCGGTCGCCCGAATAGCGTCAGCTATTCGGGCTCCCTGCGTCCTTGCCATGCTTGACTTTCGCTCGCCAGAAGCGGGCCAACATTGGCAGAAGGGGCACTAGCGCCGTCCCCTCACCACCCGTGGAATCCCGGCGAGGTCACGGTCCGTCTCGACCGCCCGCAGCCCGGCGCGCTCGAACAGCGCCTCGACCGCGCGCGACTGGCCCTGACCGACCTCGACCGCCAGCATCCCTCCCCGCACCAGCGCCTCCGACGCGGCGGGCACGAGGTCCCTGATCACGTCGAGCCCGTCCGGGCCCCCCAGCAGCGCCTCGCGCGACTCGTACAGGGAGATCTCGGGAGCCAGGCCAGGCCATTCCGACTCCCGCACGTAGGGAGGGTTCGACACGATCAGGTCATAGGGACCGCCCACGATCAGGTCGGCGATCATGAACTCCACCTCGAGCCCGTGCCGCTCGGCGTTCTGACGCGCCACGTCGATCGCGTCGGGGGAGTTGTCGATGCCGGTCACGCGGACACGCTGTCGCTCCTGGGCGATCGCGAGCGCGATCGCACCCGACCCGGTGCCGACGTCGAGCACCCGCTCGCCGTTCTCCGCCAGCTCCACGAGCAGCTCCGTCTCCGGCCGCGGGATCAGGACGCGGTGGTCCACGACCAGCTCGAGCTGCCTGAAGTGCGCTCGGCCCAGGATGTAGGCCACCGGCTCCCGGCGCGCACGGCGGCGCACCATGTCGTCGAAGGACAGCGCGGCGTCCATGTCGAGGCCCTCCTGGGGATCCGCGTGCAGCGCCGCCCGGTCGACGTCCAGCACGGCAGCCAGCATCAGCTCGGCATCGAGCCGCGGGGTGTCGACGCCCGCGGCCTCGAGCGTCTCGACGGCCTCCGCGAGCGCATCGCGCAGGGGTGAGGTAGCTCCGGCCAACCCGCGACCTCCCGCTTTCGTCAGGCCGCCTGGGCCTCGAGCTTGCGGCGCCGCTCGTCCGCCGCGAGTGCGTCGGTGAACTCATTCAGGTCACCCTCCAGCACCGACTCGAGGTTGTGCGCGGTGTGCTTGATCCGATGGTCGGTGATCCGGCCCTGCGGGAAGTTGTAGGTCCGGACCTTCTCGGACCGCTCCCCCGTCCCGACCTGTGCACGGCGGTCCGCCGCCTGCTCCTCCTGTTGCTCGCGCAGCGCGTGCTCGTAGAGGCGCGCGCGCAGCACGCGGAGGGCGCGCTCGCGGTTCTGGAGCTGCGACTTCTCGTCCTGCATCGAGACCACCAGGCCGGTCGGCTTGTGCGTGATCCGCACCGCTGAGTCGGTCGTGTTCACCGACTGCCCGCCGGGGCCGGACGAGCGATACACGTCGATCTGCAGGTCGTTCTGGTCCACATCGACCTCCACGTCCTCCACCTCGGGCAGCACCGCCACGGTCGCGGTCGAGGTGTGGATGCGGCCCTGCGACTCCGTTGCCGGCACCCGCTGGACCCGGTGCACCCCGGCCTCGTACTTGAACACGCTGTATGCGCCGTCCCCCTTGACCGCAAACGTGACGTCCTTGAATCCGCCCGCCGGCGAGGGGCTGTGGTTGAGGCCCTCGGTCTTGAAGCCACGTCGCTCTGCGTACTTTGTCAGCATCCGGTAGAGGTCCCCCGCGAACAGCGCGGCCTCGTCGCCCCCGGCGCCCGACCGGATCTCGACGATCACGTTCTTGGAGTCATTGGGGTCGCGCTCGACCATCTCGAGTCGCAGCTGCTCGGCCAGCTGCTCCATGCGGATGCGGGCATTGGTCAGCTCGTCCTGGAACTCCTTGCGCTCACCGGCATCGAGGCTTCCGTCGCCGCCCTCCAGCAGCTCCTCCGCGCCGGCCGCGTCGCTCTCGGCGCGCCGGTACTCCTGCGCCAGCGCATGGGCGGCGCTCAGCTCCCGGTGACCCCGTGCCACGTCGGTGTAACGAGCACGGTCCGCCAGCACCTCGGGATCGGCCAGCTGCTCGGTCAGCTCGCTGTAGCGCTGCTCGATCTGCTCGATCAGGCGCTCTATGACTGTGGACTCCGTGGCCACTGGGGAGATTCCCCTCAGGCCACGACTTCCATGCCGAGGCGGTCCTCCTCGCTCGACTCGGCCGGATTCTCGACGGCGAGCACCGCACCCAGCGCGGCAATCGCGACCGCGAGCTGGTCGAGCGACGGCTCGCGGGTGGTCAGCTTCTGGAGCTGCAGGCCGGGCCACATCAGGCCGCGGACCCACCGCTTGCGCCGGTTGCGGCCGGCCCAGCGGATGATCTCGTAGGCGATGCCCGCCACGAGCACGATGCCCACGACGCGCGACAGGATCAGCCACTGCAGGTCGGGCCGCCCGATCGGGGCGAACACGAACACGCCGATGATCATCACGATCAGCAGGAAGCTCGTCCCGCAGCGCATGTGGAGGCGCGAGAAGCGCTTCGCGCGCTCAGGCTCGAGCGGCTCGCCGGCCTCGTAGCACGCGATCACCTTGTGCTCGGCGCCGTGGTACTCGAACACCCGCCGCAGGTCGTTCACGAACGACAGCGCGTAGAGGTAGCCGAGGAAGATCGAGACCCGGATCACCTTCTCCAGCACCACGAACGCAACCGAGCTGCCGACGTCGTCCTTCCAGAAGTTGGCGAGCGTCACCGGCAGCACGAAGAACAGCCCGATCGCGAACACGAGCGACAGGAAGATCGTGAAGCCCCAGGTCTTTCCGGAGAGCTCCTCGTCGGGGTCCTCGAGCTGCGCGTTGGCCGAGATGCCGAGCGCCCTCATCCCGATCTTCAGCGACTCGCCCAGCGCGACGACGCCGCGGATGATCGGCATGCGCCACAGCCGCCGCTTCTTCATCGCGGGTTCGAACGACTCCGTGTGGATCTCGATCGGCCCGAGCGCCTCGCCCTCGGCGCCCACCGAGCCGTTGCCCGAAGCGGGCCCGGTGCCCGCCAGCGTGGTGGCCGCGGCTTCGAGCGCGATCTCGGCCTCCTCGGCGAGATGATGGTGCGGCTCGCCCTCCCCCGCTCCGTTGGTTGAATCCCTGGCGGCAGCCAGCTCCTGCGGAACGCGTACCGCCACGGACCAAGTCGAGACGCCGCGCATCATCACGCCCTCGAGGACCGCCTGGCCGCCGATGGGAGCGTCGCGGGCCGGCATCACGCGGCCGTCGGCGAGCCTCACCTCCGAGGTGGGCTCGGATGCGCCGTTGCCGGTCGCCGCGGGTGTGGTCGGGTCAGCGCTCATGGAGTGGTGCCGGGATCCCTCCCCCGGTGCACCCCATGGTAGTCGGCAGCCAGGGGGTTAGTGCTGAGCGCGGCGCTTGGCGGCCCGGCGCTGGAAGCGCTCCACGCGGCCACCGGTGTCGACCAGCTTCTGCTTGCCGGTGTAGAACGGGTGGCACTCGGAGCAGATCTCGACGTGCAGCTCCGGCTTGGTGGAGCGGGTCGTGAACTCGTTGCCGCACGTGCAGCGGACGTGGGCCTCGACGTACTCGGGATGGATGCCCTGCTTCATTCGTCGCAGTTTAGCGACGGCCCTCCGGGGCCCCGACTCGCTGGCCGGCCCCTGTCAGCATCTCGCGCCCCATGGCGGCCGATTTGCATGACACCGGCGCGGGGCCGAGGCGCTAGCCCGTCAGGAGGCGCGCGGCCAGGACCAGGACCGCGATCGTGGCCAGGAGATTGAGCGCCGAGATCATCCCGGCGCGAGCGGCCTTGCGCCGGATCAGGCGCCCCAGCTCCTCGTCGCCGGGGCGCTCCAGCGCCTCGGCCCGGAGCCGCGAGAGCGCCGGCCCCTGCACGAGGCTGTGGAACAGGGTCAGCACGATCACGGCGGCGACCACGACGAGCTTGGCGAGCAGCCGCTCGCCGTAATCGGTATCGGTGAGGTCGCTCCAGGCCGCGAGCCGGTCGGCCGCCATGTCGGTGCCGGTCGCGATCAGCACCAGCATCGCGACGCCGCCGGCGACGAGGAACCGCCGACCCAGCGCCCGGAAAAGCTCGATGCGTTGCGGCTCGGCCACCGTGCGCCGCGCCGCCCCCACGGCGAGCGCCAGCATCACCATCCCGCCCGCCCACACGGCGGCGCCGACCAGGTGCAGCGAACGGACGACGGTGTCGGTCGCGGCCAGCACGGCCGCCCAGGGTAGAGCTACGGCACGAAGTGCCCTGCACGGCGAACAACGAGTCCGCCGATCTGAGGAAAGACTAACCCCGGGCGGGGGTCCGGCGCAATGACCGCTAGACCTGCGTGTACAGCGGCCCGTCGCCGCCCTCGGGCGGCGTCAGGCGCCCGCCCTTGGCGGTGATCGCGCCGCACTGCACGCAGTTCGAGGGGACCACCTGCACGTCGACGGTGCCGTCGCCGTCGCCATTCCGCGCGGCCTCGAGCTGCTCCTCGGGGATCTCGTACACCTGCGCGGGGCACATCGACACCCACGTCTGTGCCACCTCGAGCGGCACCCTGTTCTGGATGCGGATGTGGTTGGGCGCGTCGTCGCGGGTCGCGTTGCCGGACGCGAACACCGACGACAGCTTGTCGAACGTGTACTTGCCGTCCGGGGCCGGGTAGCTCTTGGCCGCGCTGTCGATCGCCATCGGCTGCTCGGCGTCGTGCTCCTGCCTCCAGTGGCCGTTCGGGAAGGCGCCCCGGGTGATCGTCATCGCGCTTACGACCGCCCCGCCCACGAAGAAGCCCTGCGAGAACGGCTGCCGCATGTTGCGCGAGCGGTACATGTCCTCCCCGATCACCGACTCGCGCACGCGCTTGTCGTACGCCTCGTAGTTGATCGAGTCCTTCTTCAGCGCGTCCACGATCGCCTCCGCCGCGTACATCCCGGCATGCATCGCGTAGTGGATGCCCTTCAGCTCGGGGATGTTGACCATGCCGGCCGCGTCGCCGGCGATGCACATGCCCGGCACCGCGAACTTGCGCGGCATCGCGAAGTAGCCCCCGGAGGGAATCGTCTTCGCGCCCCAGGCGACGCGCCTGCCGCCCTCGAGGATCTTCCGCACGAACGGGTGCAGCTTGAACTCCTGCAGCACGTCGTGAACCGAGAACGTCGCGTCCGTGTAGTCGAGGCCCGCGACGAAGCCGATACCGACCTTGTCCTCACCCATCGGGTAGATGAAGCTGCCGCCGAACTCGTTCCAGCGCGCGCCCTTGCGCAGCGGCCAGCCCATCGTGTGGATCACCCGGTCGAGCGGCTTGGGGACCTCCCAGACCTCCTTCACGCCCAGCTCCCAGCGCTGCGCGTCCTGGCCGTGGAGGTCGAAGTAGTCCATCGCCGCCAGCGTGAGGTGGCCGAGCGTCCCCTCCGCGATCACGGTCGCCTTCGCGATCACGTCCGAGCCGGGCTCGAAGTTGGGGAGCGGCTCGCCGTTCCGGTCGCGGCCCTTGTCGCCCGTGCGCACGCCGACCACGATCCGGTCCTCGACGAGGAGCTTGTCCGCGGCCGTCTCGGGGAGGATGTAGACGCCCGCCTCCTCGGCCCGCTCACCGAGCCAGCGGCCGAGCTGGGCCACCGACACCACGTAGTTGCCGTGGTTGCGGAAGTTCGGCGGCATCGGCTTCATCGGCAGCGCCTGCTTGCGGGTCAGCAGGTACACGGCGTCCTTGTCGACCTTCCACAGCACCGGCCACTCGGACTCGGGCACGTCCGGGAACAGCTCTCGCATCGCCGACGGGCGCATGTTGGCGCCCGACAGGAGGTGGGCCCCGGTCGTCTTGCCCTTCTCGATCACGGCCACCGGCACCTCACCGAGCCTCTCGCTCAGCTCGGGCTCGTGCTCGAGCAGTTGCGTGAGGCGGATCGCGCAGGCAAGGCCGGCAGGCCCGCCGCCGACGATCGCGATCCCGACCTCGATGCGCTCCTCTTCAGGGTCGGTCGGAGGGCCGACGAACTCCCCCGCTGGATCGACCGGAGGCGGGAACTGGGCCGGCGCAACGCCGCGCACGGCCGCCTACCCGCCCTTCTTCGCCTTCACGGCGCCGGTCAGCTTGGGCATGATCTTGTGCAGGTCGCCGACGATGCCGAGGTCGCAGAACTCGAAGATCGGCGCGTTGGGGTCCTTGTTGATCGCGACGATGTTCTCCGAGGCCTGCATGCCGACCTTGTGCTGGATCGCGCCCGAGATGCCCGCGGCCAGGTAGAGCTTCGGCGCGACGGTCTTGCCGGTCTGGCCGATCTG
>JBOGZM010000114.1:0-2749 GCA_050697255.1 Solirubrobacterales bacterium | reverse complement strand
CGGTAGGGTCGGGGCATCATGCGTGCGATCGTCTACTCGACCGGCCTGTGTCCGTACTGCTTCCTGGCGAAGCGGCTGCTCGACCGCCGCGGGATCCCGTACGAGGAGAAGCGCATGCGCCGCTCCGAGCGCGAGCGGCTGGCCGAGCTGGGCGGCGGCCTCACCTACCCCCAGATCCTGTTCGGCGAGCGGGTCGTGAACGGGTGGGCGGAGCTGCGCAGCCTTGATCGCTCGGGCGAGCTGGAGCAGCTTGCGGCGGGCGGCACTAGCGCCGCGCCCTGATCCTCCGCCTCGCGCTGCTCCTGTTGCCGGCGGCGTCGACCGCGGTCACGGTCACGGTCGCGCGCACCCTGCGCTTGCGTCTCAGCGCCCGCCTGGCCGCGCGGGCGGTCTTCTTGGAGATCCTGAGCCGCAGCTTCCGGGTCTGACCCGCGGTCACGGCTGCCCTTGCCCTGTGCAGCTTGAACGCCCTGCTCGCGCCGGGCACGCTGAGCGTGCCCTTCGCCGACAGCCTGACGGCCTCGTCGGCGGTGACCCTGACGAACACGGCCCGTCGGCGGGCGATCCTCTGCGTCGTGTTGCCCCGCAGCGAGAGCTTCGCGGCGCTCTTGTCGACCTTGGCCGGAGGACCGGGCAGCACAGGTGGGGCGCTGCTGCTGTTCAGGCACGTGGTCGCCGGCGGCAGCGTGCCGAGCCCGCTCATCGTGACGGTCAGGTTGTCGACGTAGCCGTCGTTGTAGGGGGCTGCGGCCATGAGGAACTGGATCTCCAGCAGGATCTGCCGGGTCCCCGGTGGCACCGGCCCGCTCGAGGCCCGCAGGAGCAGCTTCGTCGCGTCGTTGCGGTCGAATCGAGTGACCGCGAGTGGAGCAGCCTGGCCCAGTAGCCCGGCGTCCCCGTGGAACCCGGCTGTGATCGTCGCCGAGTCCGCCTCTGCGCCCGATCCGCCGATGCACGCGCTGAGCGTGAACTGTGCCTGCCCGGCGTCGATCTCGGGGCTCGCGCCGCCCAGGTTCACGAGCTGAGAGATGACGCTGGTCGGCTGGCCCGGGCCCCCGGCGAAGAAGTTGAGGCCGCCGCCGATGCGCTCACCCTCGGCAATGGCGGGAAAGCCGGGCGTCCCGTAGCGCACCGCGGTGGGGCCGCCGGGGTCGGGTCCGGCGGAGCAGCTCCACGCCGGTGGGCAGGCGAACGCGGACGGGTCGGTTGCGCCCGCCCCCGCCTCGGCGTCGCCGTTCGCGACCAGGTTGCCCTGCGGGATCACCGCCGTGGCGTTGCCGGGGCTGCTCACCACTCCGACCACGACGAGCGGCACGGCGATGCTGATGCGAAGCCCCCACTCGCGCACGACCCAAAGGTATCTCGCAACGGTGAAAGTTGTGCCGAAAAGTCGTCTCTACCTTCGAACGGGATCCGGCTGACGACGCGCCCCCCTTCGTCGAGGCTCACCTCCACTGCAATCCGAACAGGAGGTGCACTATGTCGGGGACGCAAGGTGTCCCGATGGAGGATCCGCGGAAGCCGATCACCGCAAAGGCCCTGAACGTCACCAAAGTGGGGGGCTTCGGGGCTCTGATCGGGTCCGTGGCCGCGGCACTCAGCGCCGCGCTCGGGCCGTTCAAGGACGAGCCCACCGCGGTGGTGATCGCGATGTTCGCCGTGGTAGCCGTCGCCTTGGTCGTCGCCGGCTACATGGCGGTGGCGGACATGCGCGTGCGCGCGCAGCAGACGATCTCGGGCAAGTACCTGAGACAGTCGAGAGCACGCGCGACGCAGCGCAACGGTCACGAGGCGCACCTGATGGCGCCCGGCGTCCCGACGCGTGTGAAGCTGATCGACAGGGAAGACGATCCGATCTGGAACCTGTTGGCAGTCAAGGTGGACATGGAGGACGACGGGCAGATCACGTCGTTCCTTGCCGGCAACGGCCAGGAACAGCCCGGCTGGTTCTCGCAGGACCAGATCCGGGTGCTCGAGCACAGTTGAGACAAGACGCCTGTGCTCCTCACCCAGGAAAGGCCCGCCTCAGCCTCAGGCGGGCCTTTCCGCTCAGGGGGGCGAGTTCTCCTCCGCCCACGTCTTACTCCTCCGAAGCCCTGACCGAAAGGCACGGAGGTGATGGCGCTGAGCGACACGATCATGGTGGTGGAGGACGACGACGCGACCCGCGACTTCCTCGCGGACCACCTCGCCGCGGACAGCTACGGGGTGGTGACCGCGTCGAGCGGCCGCCAGGCGCTGAACCTGCTGGAGGTGAAGGACTGTGATCTGGTGCTGCTCGACGTGATGCTGCCTGACGCGTCCGGCTTCGAGCTCTGCCGGCGGCTGCGCGCCGCTGACGGCATCGCGCAGCGGATCGACCCCGAGGTGCCGGTGATCATGCTCAGCGGGCGGGCGACCGAGACGGATCGCGTCCGCGGCTTTGCGCGCGGAGCGGACGACTACATAGCGAAGGCGTTCCACTACCCCGAGCTGCCGTCGCGCTCGTAGCCCCCGATCGTCAAGTCATACGTTCGCTGCAACCGTTGGCGACCCGACGACCGAAACAGCGGGGTGCCGGCTGGTCGCGAAGGTACGAGACAGGTACATCAGCTCGCATTCGACCGCGTACACCCGGCTTCTTCCATCATCACGGATTGCGGTCCAACGCAGGCATTTCTTGACCGAGAATGACCGCGCGTGAACTGCTGATCCGTCCCGAACCCTGCCTTCTAAGCAACAGCTCGTGGTTGGTCGCCCCGCGCGAGGT
>JBOGZM010000113.1:0-3668 GCA_050697255.1 Solirubrobacterales bacterium | reverse complement strand
TCGCGACGTTCGAGGACCTGTGGCTGGTCCAGAACGCGTTCGGCCGCCCGCCGCTGCGAGCCGAGCTGGGCGCTGTGTACGACCCGTTCACGGCGCCGCGCAACGAGCGCGGCGCGCTGCCCTACCTGCGCAGCGAGGCCGCGCTGCGGCACATGGAAGCGGTGCGCGACCGCACGCTCCACCTGCTGGCAGAGGCAGACCTCGACGAGTCCGGCGGTCGCCTGCTCGCGGACGGGTTCGTGTACGAGCTGGTCCTGCGCCACGAGCAGCAGCACTCGGAGACGATTCTCCAGACGCTCCAGATCATGACCACGGAGCGCTACCAGCCGCCCGCGCGGCGCGCGCTCCCGCCGGCGGACCCGCTGGACGGCGAGATGGCCTTCGTGTCCGGAGGCCCGTTCGAGATGGGCGCGCCGCCACGCGGCTTCGCGTACGACAACGAGCGTCCCCGGCACGCGTGCGACGTGGGGGCGTTCCTCATCGACCGGGTGCCGGTGACCAACGGCAACGTGATCGAGTTCATCGAGGACGGCGGCTACGCGCGTCCGGAGCTGTGGGGCCGCGACGGCTGGGAGTGGCGGGAGCGCGAGGCCGTGGACCTCCCCCGCTACTGGGCGCGCGGCCAAGGCGGCTATGTTGTGCGCTCCTTCGGCGAGGAGGCAGCCGTCGACGCGGCCCTGCCCGTGTGTCACGTGTCGTGGCACGAGGCGGATGCCTTCGCGCGCTGGGCCGGCAAGCGGCTGCCGACCGAGGCCGAGTGGGAGAAGGCGGCGGCGTGGGACCCGGCCACCGGCAACAGCCGGCCCCAGCCGTGGGGCGACCGGGTCGCGAACCTCGGGCAGCTTGGGTTCGGCACCGCGCCCGGGGGTGCGTATGCGGGCGGCGAGAGCCCGTGCGGAATGCGGCAGGCCGCGGGCGACGTGTGGGAGTGGACCGCGAGCCCGTTCGAGCCCTACCGCGGCTTCCGGGCGTTCCCCTACGGCGAGTACTCCGAGGAGTTCTTCGGCGGCCCCTACCGGGTGCTGCGCGGAGGCTCGTGGGCCACTCAGTCGGAGGCCGTCTCGAACACATTTCGCAACTGGGACCACCCGGAGCGGCGGCAGATCTTCGCCGGCTTCCGGTGCGCCGCGGACCTGGGGGAGCGGACATGACCCAGGTGGCGACGGAACACGCCCCCGAACCGGTGCGGATCGACGTGCACCTGCGCGACGGCGCGCTCGCGTCGTTCGCGGAGGACGTGCGCTCCGGCCTCGGCTCCGATCCGAAGGCGATCCCGCCGAAGTACTTCTACGACGCGCGCGGCTCGGAGCTGTTCGAGCAGATCACGGCTCTGCCGGAGTATTACCCCGCGCGCATCGAGCAATCCATCCTCGACACGGCCGGCGCCGCGATCATCGCGCAGGTGCAACCGGCGGAGATCGTCGAGCTGGGGCCTGGGTCGGCGCGCAAGACCGACGCCCTCCTGCGGCCCATGATCGAGAGCGGTTGCGGATCGCGCTACGTGCCGGTCGACGTCTCGGAGACCTCGGTGGAGCAGTGCGCGCGGCGGCTTGCGCAGCAGTACGAGCGCCTCGAGATCCACGGGCTGGTGGGCGACTTCGAGCACCACCTGGACCGGATTCCCCCCGCCTCCGGCCGGCGCCTGATCGCCTTCCTGGGCGGGACGATCGGTAATCTCGACGAGCCCGAGCGCCGCCGCCTGCTGGGGGCGCTGGAAACGCAACTGGGGCCCGGCGACCGCCTGCTGGTCGGAACCGACCTCGTCAAGGATCGCGCCCGGCTGGAGGCGGCCTACAACGACACCGCGGGAGTGACGGCCGAGTTCAACCGCAACCTCGTGCACGTGATCAACGCGAACCTGCGCGCCGACCTCGACCCCGATGGGTTCGAGCACGTGGCCTTTTACAACGAGCGTGAGCGACGGATCGAGATGTGGTTGCGGGCCCGCGAAGAGATGCGCGCGCGTATCGACGCGCTCGGCATGGATGTCGGGTTCGCGGAGGGCGACCAGTTCCGGACCGAGATCTCGTGCAAGTTCACGCGCGAGACGCTGGAGCGGGAGTACCGCACGGTGGGACTCCGCACCCTCGCCTGGTACACGGACCCAGATGAGCTGTTCGCCCTCTCGCTGACGGGCCCGGAGAGCTGACGCTCCGGCGCCTCTTTCCGGACCACGGCGAGGTCTCCGCGGCCGAGGCGTACGCCGCGCTCGGCCTGTTGGAGCGGGCCCACCCCGACCGCCCGTACGTGGTCGCGAACATGATCGCCTCCGCCGACGGCCGCGCGACGCTCGGCGGCCGCACCGAGGGCATCTCGAGTGAGACCGACCGCGTGCTGTTCCATTCCCTGCGCGCGCAGGTGGACGCCGTGATGGTGGGAACCGGCACGATCGCGATCGAACGGTACGGGCCGCTCGCGCGCCGCCCGGAGGTACGGGAGCAGCGCATTGCGCTGGGACTCCCGGAGACGCCGCTGGGCGTGACCGCGAGCCGTTCGATGGAGCTGCCTGCCGACGCGCCGCTGTTCGAGGATCCCGAATCCCACGTCGTCGTGCTGACGAACTCGGACCGCGAACCGCCGCCCTGCCGGTGCCGCCTGACCATCGAGCGCTTCCCCGGCGCAGAGCTCGACCTGACGGCGGGCATGTCCGTCCTGCGCCAGCGTCACGGCGTCCGCGCGATGTTGCTGGAGGGCGGGCCGACGCTGCTGGCCGCGATGCTCGAGCCCGGGCTGGTCGACGAGCTGTTCCTCTCGATCTCGCTCCTGCTGGTGGGCGGCGACGAGCCCTCGCTGCTGGAGGGGATGGCCCTGGAGCAGCCGCTGCCCCTCCAACTCGTCTCGCTCATGGAGGAAGAGGGCTTCCTGTACCTGCGCCACCGCGTTGGCGCCGAGCCCGCTACAGGGCCCTGACAACGCGCAGCAGCTCGGCCGTGTCCGGGTTGTCGGACGAGTCGCGGTTGTAGTGCGCGAACGCGATGGTGCCGTCCCGGGCGATCACGAACGTCCCCGGTCGCTGCGCAACGTCACCCCTGGGCATGCCTGCGAAGGCGCCTTTGCGCGCCGCCCGCACGAAGCCCGTCACGAGCTGTGGGCCCATGTACTCGCGCCTGGTCCCCCGCTCGAGGCCGACCGCGTGGTAGAGCGCGCGCTCCGGATCGCCGAGGCAGCTGAACGGCACTCCGCGCCGGCGGCAGAAGTTGTACGTCGGCTCGGCCCGGTACTGAAAGATCGCGACCACGTCGGCCCCGGCCTTCCGAAACTCCTCGTGGGCCTCGCCCAACTGGGCGAGGTGCTCTCTACAGAACGGTCACCCGAAGTGGCGCATGAATGCCACCACGAGCGACGTTCCGCCCCACAGCTCGCGAATGTCGACAGGCCCTTCCGCCGACTCCAGCGCGACGTCTGGGAAGTTGTCTCCGACGCTCAGCTTCGCCATCGGGGCAGAGCTTAACGACTGCCCCGATAGGCTTCCGCGCCGTGCGGATCGAGGGCAACTCGTCGATCGTGGTGGGTGGAGCGTCCGGACTCGGGGAGGCGACCGTGCGGGCGCTCCACGAGCGCGGCGCACACGTGACCATCGCCGACGTGAACGAGGAGAAGGGAGAGGCGCTCGCCGGGGAGCTGGGAGAGCGCACGGCGTTCGTTCCCTGCGACGTCACCGACGAGAC
>JBOGZM010000112.1:0-3200 GCA_050697255.1 Solirubrobacterales bacterium | reverse complement strand
GTACACGCCCGAGTCCCCGTTCCCGTACGTCTCGCAGTTCTCGTAGATGCCGTGGTCGGACGTGAACGAGAGGATCCCGTACTCGCGGCTGTAGCCGGACACCACGCGATCGATGCGGAAGCCGTTGGTCTCCAGCACGTAGATGTTGTTGAAGTCGGAGAACTCGACCGTGAAGTTGCGCAGGATCACGCCGTCCGCGCGGTCGGCGCGGATCACGTTCAGCTTTGCCCGCTCCCCCTGGAGCTGCACGGCGTCAGGGGAGGGCGCGACGCCCTCGATCTGGATGTTGCACTTCGAGTCGCAGATCCGGTCGCCGTTCGTGTCTCCGAGGATCGCGATCAGGTTCTGGGCGTTCGGGCACTGGCGATGCTCTTCATACGTCAGCGCGAACTGCCCGTTCTCCGTGCGCTCGTAGACGTCCTCGCAACCGGCGGGCGCGGGCCCGCGGCTGCCCAGCTCCTCGTACACGCCCGGCAGCACCAGGATGCGCATGTTGTTCTGCGCATCATTGACCGCCGCCTGAATCGAGTCGTATTCGCAGTCCTTCAGCAGCCGCTGCTGGCGCGCGCGGATCTTGCCGTGGAACTGCTTGATGCGCTGCTTCGAGTCGTCCGCGCACACGACCAGGGCCGGCCCGGTCGAGCGGATGCCCGGGAAGTCGGCCGCGTCGGGGTCGGGGAAGAAGGTCGCTCGCTCGGCGTGCGCGCCGGCCCCCGCCGGCATTGTCAGCGCGGCCGCTGCCAGGGCGGCGAGCGCAAGCATGGTCGCTACGACAGAACGCGGAAAACGGCCTCCAGAACCCACTGCTACCCCCTGTTTGCCTCGGTTGCCGACACCTCTCGCGCCGCAACCGGGTCCCCAAACCAGCTGCGACCTCGGCCGATCTTATCGGCGGCGTGGGGCTGTTGACAAGTTGTCAGCGCGCCCAGCCACGCGATCGGCTAGGGTTCCGCCTCCACACCGTGATCCGCCTGGGGAGGGACCGGATCATCCGCACGCTTTTCAGAGCAGCAGTCGTCCTTGCGACGCTCGCGATTATGCCGGCCGGCGCAGCCGCGCAGGTCCAGCCCTACCAGGCGAACGACTTCGGCGGGTTCCACAGCATCCTGCCGCCGGGCACGAACGGCGTCTTCAACGCCACCGAGGCAGCGCAGGCCCAGAGTGGGAACTTCCCGCCGCATGTGCGCGACCAGGTCGACATGTACGGGGACCTGGTGTTCGCCACGCCGGGCCTGACATACGCACAGATCCCGAACTACTTCAGGGACGGCAGCTTCGGCGTGCAGGCAGGCCAGGCAGAGCGCACCTACAGCCCCCGGTCCGGCTGCACCGTCGTGCGCGACGCCGCGTTCGGCGTGCCGCACGTGTACGGGATCACGCGCTCGGACGTGATCTTCTGCGCGGGTTATGTCGGCGCCGAGGACCGTCTGTTCTTCATGGACGTGTTGCGCCATCTCGGCCGCGCGCAGCTGTCCGGGTTCGCCGGGGGCGCGAACAAGGGTCTCGACGCCGATCAGTGGTCGATCGCCCCGTACACGGAGGCCGACCTCCAGCGCCAGATCGACCTCGCGGACGACGTCTACGGCCTCGAGGGCGCCGCGCTCCAGCAGGACCTGCGCGACTACGTCGACGGCATCAACCAGTACATCGCCGAGGCGCAGGTGGACCCGAACAAGATGCCGGTCGAGTACGCCGCGATCCAGAAGCCGCTCGAGGACTGGGTCGGAACCGATGTGATCGCCACCGCAAGCCTCGTGGGCGGCATCTTCGGGAAGGGCGGCGGTGGCGAGATCGGGAGCTCGCTCGTGCTCCAGAGCGCCAAGTCGCGTTACGGCGGGGCCGCGGGCGAGGAGGCATGGCGTGATTTCCGGCGGCAGGACGACCCGGAGGCGCCAACCACGGTCCAGGGCGGGCAGGGCTCCTTCGAGTACCCGCGCCAGCGCGGGAGCAGCGGCATCGCGCTGCCAGACGAGGGCTCACTCGTCGACCCGCCGAACAGCGGCGCTAGCCTGATCGGGTCCGGCGCCGGAAGCCTGCTGGGCGGGTTCAGCCAGATGCTGGCGGGGTCGAATGCGCTGCTCGTTTCCGGTGCCGAGTCCGAGTCCGGGCACCCCGTCGCCGTCATGGGCCCGCAGGTCGCGTACTTCGTCCCCGAGATCCTGATGGAGCAGGACCTGCACGGTCCCGACATCGACGCGCAGGGCGCCGCGTTCCCGGGCGTCAACCTGTACGTGCTGCTGGGTCGCGGGCAGGACTTCGCGTGGTCGGCGACCTCGGCGGGACAGGACAACGTAGACACGTTCGCGGAGAAGCTCTGCGAGCCGACCGGCTCGCAGCCCAGCATTCAGTCCACGCACTATCTCTACAGGGGCCAGTGCCGGCCGATGGAGATCCTGACACGCACGAACGTCATCGCGCCCAACCCGGCTGACCCGTCTCCGGCGGAGACGTTCACGCTCGAGGCCCAGCGGACGGTGCACGGCATCGTCTCCAAGCGTGGGAGGGTCGATGGGCAACCCGTCGCATTCGTGAAGCAGCGCTCGACCTACTTCCACGAGGCGGACTCGGCCCGCGCCTTCGCCGACCTCAACCGGCCCTCGAAGGTCCGCGACTTCGAGGACTTCAAGCGCACGGCGCACAAGATCAACTTCACGTTCAACTGGTTCTACGCCGACGACCGCGACATCGGTTACTTCAACTCCGGCGACAACCCCGTGCGGGCCGCCGGCGCCGACCCCGACTTCCCGAACTGGGGCACGGGCGAGTACGACTGGCAGAACTTCGATCCCGAGCTCCAGACGGCCGACTTCACGCCGATCGAGGAGCACCCGCAGGTCCTGAACCAGCCCTACATCACCTCGTGGAACAACAAGCAGGCGCCCGACTACGACTCCGCCGACGACCAGTACGGGTACGGGCCGGTCTACCGTTCCCAGTCCCTCGACGAGCAGATCGGGCCGCGGATCGCGGGCACGAGCAAGATGAACCTGCCCGAGGCGATCGACTCCATGGAGCTGGCGGGCACGAAGGACCTGCGTGGGACGCGGGCGCTGCCGCTGATGCTGCAGGTGGTGGGTACTCCAAGCGACCCCGCGCTCGCTGATGCCGTACAGAAGCTGCAGGCGTGGCTCGCCGCCGGGGCCCACCGCCGTGACCACGACGACAACGGCACGTACGAGCATGCCGACGCGATCCAGATC
>JBOGZM010000111.1:0-3150 GCA_050697255.1 Solirubrobacterales bacterium | reverse complement strand
GTCCACAGGTGCTGCTCGTCGACCTCTATCTGAGCACCGCTGTCGCGCCCACGAGCGCGGAAGATCGTGTGCCACAGGACCCTGTCTCCCAGGTCCTCGACCGGGCCGAGCACCCGCGTCTGGTGCTCGAAGGAGTCTCGGAGGTTCTCCATCACCTTCTCCATGCCGTCGTGCCCGCGCCGGATCCCGGGATGGACCGCGTAGCTGGGGTTCACCCACTCGAACTCGGGATCGAGCAGCTCGAGCACGGCGGCCAGGTCCTGGGCGTCCCAGACCTCGTACATCCGCGCGAGCAGGCGCACGTTGTCGCTCTGCGAGGCGGCGGTCACCGCGCGATTATCCCGCGCCCGGGTCAGCGAAGATAGGCGCCCATGGATCTCTCCGTTCTGTTCCTCGGCACGGCCGGCTCCGTGCCCACCGTCCAGCGCGCGCCGGCCAGCGTGCTGGTGCGCCGCGGCGGCGACCGGGTGCTGATCGACTGTGGCGAGGGGACGCAGCGCCAGCTCCTGCGCAGCGTCGGCCTTCCCGACGTGGAGCACGTATTCCTGACGCACTACCACGCCGACCATTTCCTGGGCCTGCCCGGCATGCTGAAGACGTTTGCGATGCGGGGCCGCGAGGTGCCGCTGACCGTCTACGGCCCGCCTGGCCTGCAGAGCCTGATGAGCGACCTGCGGCGCGTGTACGGGCGGCTCACGTATGAGGTGAGCCAGCGCGAGCTGCGTCCCAGCGATGCCGTCGAGATGGGTGGCTGGCGGTTGGGGGCCTACGCCGCCGTGCACCGGCTCGAGGCGCTCGGCTACGCGCTGGTCGAGGACGACCGCCCGGGTCGCTTCGACCCCGCCGTGGCGGAGCGCCTGGGAGTGGCGCCGGGACCGGAGTTCGGCCGCCTCCAGCGGGGCGAGGCCGTGGAGGTGGGGGGAGCCGGCGAAGCCGCCGCGGGGGCCGAAGCCCCCGGTGGGCGGGTCGAGCCGCGGGACGTGATGGGGGAGTCGCGCCCCGGGCGCACGCTGATCTTCACGGGCGACACCGAGCCCTGCGAGGCGACGGTCGCGGTCTCCCAGGGGGCGGACCTGCTCGTCCACGACGGCACGTTCGCCGACGAGGAGGCCGAGCGCGCGCGCAAGACCGGCCACTCGACCGCCCGGCAGGCGGCCGAGGTCGCCGCACGCGCGGGCGTCTCCCTGCTCGCCCTCACGCATCTCTCGTCCCGCTATTTCGCGCCCACGATCGAGAAGGAGGCCCGGGAGGTGTTCGAGCGCACCGTCGTGCCGCGCGACTTCGACCTGATCGAGGTGCCCTACCGCGAGCGCGGCGAGCCCCACCTGGTCCGGTGGAAGGAGTGGCGCGAGCGCAACCGCGAGCCCGGGGAGCCCGTCCCGCAGGCGCCCTGAGCCGTAGTTCACCCACGAGATCCGGGCGCCGGCGTCGCGGGCGGCATCGCACCCCGTTGCTACACTCGCCACGTCGGTTCCTTTAACCCGGTCCGGAGAGGCCAGGAAGGATCTCGCATGAAGAACCCGCGCCGGCCCGGCCGGCCTGCTCGCCACGACACACGGGCGCTCGGCTCGTGAGCGACGGGATCGTCCTCGACCGGGACGACCTGCGCAGAGCCCTCGTTCGCATCGCTCACGAGATCGTCGAGTCCAACCTGGACCGCGAGCGCGTGGCCCTCGTCGGCATCCACTCGCGCGGCGCCCTGATGGCGCGGCGGCTGCGGGCGCTGATCGAGGAGCTGACGGGGACGCCCGTGCCTCTGGGCGAGGTGGACATCACCTTCTACCGCGATGACGTCGCGTCACGGCCGATCGGCGACCAGCCCGTCGTGCACTCCTCGCACATCGACTTCCCGCTCGAGGGCACCACGGTGGTGCTCGTGGACGACGTGCTCTTCACCGGACGCACGGTGCGGGCCGCGACGGAGGCGCTGTTCGACTACGGGCGCCCGGACCGCGTGCAGCTCGCGGTGCTGGTCGACCGCGGCCACCGTGAGCTGCCGATCCGCCCCGACTTCGTGGGCAAGAACCTTCCCACCTCGCGCGAGGAACGCGTGCACGTCTGCCTCGAGGAGAGCGACGACGTCGACGAGGTGAGGATCCGGCCGATCGGCGGCGAGCCGGGGGGAGCCGGCGTAGCCGGCGAGGGGGGCCTTGCCCCCCATGGGTCTGCCGAGGGCACGCGTACCGATACCCGACCAGGGGAGGCCGAATGAAGCACCTGCTCTCGATCGCCGACCTCTCACGTGGCGACATCGAGCGCATCATGACCGTCGCCGAGAGCTTCGGCGAGGTCGTGGAGCGCGACATCAAGAAGGTGCCGACGTTGCGCGGCCGCACGGTCGTCAACCTCTTCTACGAGGCCAGCACCCGCACCAGCTCGTCGTTCGAGCTGGCGGCCAAGCGACTCTCGGCTGACCTCGTGAGCGTGCGCTCGAACGGCTCCTCCATCGACAAGGGGGAGTCGCTGCGCGACACGATCGCGACCCTGTCGGCCTACGACCCGGCGGCGATCGTGATCCGGGCCCCCTGGGCGGGCGCGGCGGCAATCGTCGCCGGCCACACCACCGCCTCGGTCGTGAACGCCGGCGACGGCAAGCACGAGCACCCGAGCCAGGCGCTGCTCGACGTCTACACCCTTCGCCGCCGGCTCGGATCGCTCGACGGGGCCGAGATCTGGATCGTCGGAGACGTGCTGCACAGCCGCGTCGCGCGCTCGAACGTGCATGCCTTCACCCGGATGGGCGCGCAGGTCACCGTCTGCGGCCCGCCGACCCTGATCCCGCGCGACGTCGAGGCGCTCGGCTGCAAGGTCCGCTACGACCTCGACGGCGTCGCGGACGCGGACGTGATCTACGCGCTGCGCATGCAGCACGAGCGCATGGGGGACTCGTTCCTGCCCTCGATGCGCGAGTACGTCGCCAACTACCAGATCGACAGCCGCCGCATGCACCCGCGCCAGCTGCTGATGCACCCGGGGCCGGTGAACCGCGGCGTCGAGCTGTCCGCGGAGGTGATCGAGTCGCCGCAGGCGCTGATCACGGAGCAGGTCGCCGCAGGCCTCGTGGTGAGGATGGCGATCCTCTACGAGCTCCTGTCGGGCGGCCGCCAGGGGGCCACCGGGCCGGCGCCCATCCCGACCGTGGAGCAGCCC
>JBOGZM010000110.1:0-3375 GCA_050697255.1 Solirubrobacterales bacterium | reverse complement strand
CGCCGGAGGTCCAAGACCGCGCCGTGCCGGGGCACTGGGAGGGCGATCTGATCGTCGGCAAGGCAAACCGCTCGTTCGTCGGCACGCTCGTCGAGCGCCACACCCGCTACGTGATGCTGACCCACCTCGGCAACGACGCCAGCACCGAGACGGTGACCGCCAAGATCGCCGAGCAGATCGTGCGGCTGCCCGAGCACCTGCGGCTGTCTTTGACCTGGGACCAGGGCCGCGAGATGGCGCGCCACCACGAGTTCACCGTCGCCACCGGGGTGACGGTCTACTTCTGCGATCCCCACTCGCCCTGGCAGCGGGGCAGCAACGAGAACACGAACGGACTGCTGCGCCAGTACTTCCCGAAGGGCACCGACCTGGCCGTGCACGGCCAGGTCGAACTGGACCGAGTCGCGGCCGAGCTCAACGGGCGGCCGCGGCAGACCTTGGAATGGCGAACCCCGGCTGAGAAGATGGCCGAGCTGTTGCGTTGATCGCCTGAAGCCGCCGTGCACTATGTAGCCCACGTCGGCGACTGCCGACTGCGAGCGCCGAACTACCCTTGAACGGCCGCCCCCTTCGACCAGCGCCGCGACCAGTTCACGATCCAGGTTCTTCGCCGCCCCGGACCTGCCCGCGCCGGCGGCCGGTTACGGCTCGACCAACCCCCGCCTGATCGCATACCGCACGAGCTCCACGCGGTCGCGCATCCCGAGCTTCTGCAGCACGCGCCCCCGGTGTGACTCCACCGTCTTCTCGGACAGGTGGAGGATCTCGGCGATCTCCCTGTTCGTGTGCGCCTCGGCGATCAGCTTCACGACCTCCTGCTCGCGCGGGGTCAGCTCGTCGCCGGCCTGCTCGCCGCGGTCCAGGAAGTCCCGGATCAGCGCCTGCTGCGCCGTCGAGGTCAGGAACGGCTCACCGCGCGCCGCCGCGCGGACCGCGTCGACCAGGTCCTTGTCGGCGGCGCGCTTCAGCACGTAGCCGGCGGCGCCCGCCCGCAGCGCCGCGAACAGATAGCGCTCGTCGTCGTGCATGGACAGGATCAGGATCTGCGTGCTCGGGGACAGCTGCTTGATCTCGTGGGTCGCCTGCAACCCGGTCATGCGCGGCATCGAGACGTCCAGCACCGCGACGTCCGGCTTCAGCGCCACCGCCTGCTCGAGCGCGTCGACCCCGTCCTCGGCCTCCGCGACGACCTCCATGTCCGGCTGGCGGTCGAGGAGCAGCCGCACGCCGGAGCGCACGATCCCGTGATCGTCGGCGATCAGGATCTGCACGCCGCCTCCGTCTGCACAGGTGCGTCGTCCCTGTGTTCGATCGGCGGCCCGGCGGGCACCTCGAGCCTGACCGTCGTGCCCTTCCCCGGGCGGGAGTCGATCTCGAGGGCGCCCCCGACCAGGAGGGCCCGCTCGCGCATGCCGTCCAGGCCCAGGCCCTTGCCCTCCTCGGCGAACGCGAAGCCGGAGCCGTTGTCGGCCACCTGCAGCCGGACTCGGGAGTCGCAGGGCTCGAGGCTGACCTCGATGCGCGAGGCCCCCGAGTGGCGGGACGCGTTCATGAGCGCCTCCTGGGCGACCCGGTAGACGACGACCTGGGCGTCGGGGGACAGCTCGCCCAGGCGCGGATCCGCCCAGAAGCTGGCGCGAGCCGGCCCGCGGCGGTCGAAGTCCCGCACGTGCGTGCGCAACGCCGCCACGAGACCGTGGTCGTCGAGCGCCGTCGGACGCAGCTGCCGGGCGAGGTCGAGCAGCTCGCCCATGGCCTGGTCCGCGAGGCGCTTCACCTCCTTGAGCTGGTCCCTGAGATGCGCGGGGGCGTCCTGGGCAGCCGCCTCGATCCGCAGCAGCAGCGCGGTGAGCGACTGGTTGACCTCGTCGTGCAGGTCGCGCGCGATGCGCTTGCGCTCTTCCTCCTGTGCGCCGATCACGAGCTCGCCGGAGCGCCGCCGTTCGTTCTCCAGCCGCTCCAGCATGCGGTTGAAAGAGGCTGCCAGGCGCACGATGTCGGTCGACACGCCCGACATGTCGGTGTCGATCTCGAGGCGCCGGCCGGGGCGCGAGAGGTCGACGCGCTCCATCATCGCCAGCAGGCGCTCCAGCGGCTCGAAGCGCCGCCGCAGCAGCAATGTGTTGAGCAGGAACGTGAGCAGCAGCGCCAGCGCCAGCACCAGGAACTGCCACCGCTGCGTGTCGCTCGAGAAGTCGAAGCCGGCCGCGAAGATCGCGACCAGGATGCCCGACGTGACCATCAGCAGGTTGAGGGCGACGATCTGGCTCAGCAGCGACGGCCGTCTCATGGCTTCACAGAGCCGAAAAACCGGGGAATAGGGTGCACGCGGAGCGGATTTCGGGTCTGGACCCCATGCCGATCACGTGCCCCATGGACGATACTCGTACTCGGCATGGCAGCCGGAACCTTGGGCACCAGACGCCCTGAGTCTGTGGTTGGAGATATGCAAAAGGCAACCCAAGCAAATTGGAAGGCGGGCATGAGGACGACGCTCCTCCTCGCCACTTTGACCGGCCTGCTGGTCGGACTCGGCTACCTGATCGGTGGTCCCGGCACGGCAGGCGTGTTCCTGATCATGGCACTGGCGTTCAACCTGGTCATGTTCTGGTTCTCGGACAAGATCGCCCTGAAAATGAGCCGGGCACAGCCGCTGTCCGAGGAGGAGGCTCCGCGCCTGCACCAGATGGTGCGCGAGCTGTCCCACTCGGCCGGAGTGCCGATGCCGCGGCTCTACATGATTCCCCAGGACCAGCCGAACGCGTTCGCGACCGGCCGCAGCCCGAAGCACTCGGCCGTGGCGGTCACGCGGGGCATCACGCAGCTGCTCAGCGAGAGCGAGCTGCGCGGCGTGATCGCACACGAGCTGGCCCACATCAAGAACCGCGACATTCTCACCACCACCATCGCGGCCGCGATCGGCGGCGCGATCACCTACCTGGGCTACATGCTGCTCTTCATGGGCGGCGACGACGAGAGCCCGCTTGGTCTCGTCGGGGCCCTCGCCATGGTGCTGCTGGCGCCGATTGCCGCGACGATCATCCAGCTCGCGATCTCGCGCCAGCGCGAGTACTCCGCGGACGCCACCGGCGCCCGCATCTCGGGCAGCGCGAACGCGCTCGCCGATGCGCTCGAGCGCCTCGAGGCCGGGGCGCGTGCAAGGCCGATGCAGGTGAACGCCGCAGCGGAGCCGCTGTACATCGTGAAGCCGTTCAGCGGTGGCACGATGGCGGCCCTGTTCTCGACCCATCCCCCGATCGAGGAGCGGGTGCGCCGGCTGCGCGAGCTGGGCGTATAACTCAACAACTTCTGTTCCCGGGCTCCGCGGAGCTTCGGCAACATGAAGGGGGCTGTGGCGGCGGCGTCGATAGGCGC
>JBOGZM010000109.1:0-3342 GCA_050697255.1 Solirubrobacterales bacterium | reverse complement strand
GGATGCGACCGGGCGACGAGGCCCCGCCCGGGGAACCCGCGCCAGGCGAGAACCCCTGTCCGAAATGCGGCGGCAGCGGCCGGTTCAACGGCCGCGGATGCCGTCATTGCGAGGGCACCGGCCGGGTGCCCCAGGTCCCCGGCGAGGGCAGTGAGCGCGAGGAAAGGGACGACGAGCGGGTCGATCGCGAGGCCGCGGAGACCTTCCCGGCCAGCGACCCGCCGGCGAACTACTGAACGGTTCAGGGGGCGAAACGACCCCAGAAAACCGGAAAGCGCCCGCCGGGAGGCCGGGCGCTTTCCAAGAGGTGCCTTGCCGCTGGCAGGCAAGGTTCTACTTTGGAGGTGCTCCTGTTATCGCCCCCGTGGGACCTTTCTAAACCAGTTTTCAAATTTTTTGACCCCGTCCGGCGGTGGCCTGCCGTCCCGGCCGGGTGGAGGGCCGTGGAAGGGCCGGCGCGCCGTGTCCGCGGCTATGATCCGCCACCGATGGCGCTGCTGATCATCTTCGTGACGGTGACCGTCCTGACCGCCGGTGCGATCGGCGCGGCGGTGGCATCCGGTACCACCACCGGGGTGATCGTGGCGCTGTTCCTGCACGTGATCGGCACGATCGTGGTCATGGGCGTGACGTTCGGGGCGCTCGGGGCCGACGGCGCCGACTGACAGGCGCGCTCCTTCCTCAGCGCAGCTCGCGGGCCCTGGCGGCGTTGGCTCTCGGCGTTGGCGCTACCTGTGGCGGCGGTCCCGCCAGGCCATCCACTCGTGGACGATCCACCCCAGGAAGACAGCCGCGATCACGAACCAGACGACCAGGAAGAGCGAGTCCACCGTACGAGCCTAGCGCGGATCGGCACAACCGGCCGGACTTTCGGCTCGTTTCTGGATGGACTTTCCGTGGGTTTTCCGCCATGTGCCGGGGCCGGTAGGATTCGCCGCCCGGGAGCCGCATGACCGACGCCACCACCACCTATCGCACCTGCCCTCTGTGCGAGGCGACGTGCGGCCTGGAGCTGACGATCGAGGACGGCCGCGTGAGCAGCATCCGCGGTGACGCGCAGGACGTGTTCAGTCACGGGTTCGTGTGCCCGAAGGGCGCCGCGCTGAAGCCGCTGCACGAGGACCCCGACCGCCTCCGGGCGCCGTTGGTGCGCACCGGCGCGGGGTTCGAGGAGGTCTCGTGGGACGATGCGCTCGGCGAGGTGGAGCGTCGGCTCACCCCGATCCTCGAGCGCCACGGGCGCGACGCGGTGGGCGCGTACCTGGGGAACCCGAACGCCCACAACCTCGATGCCCTGCTCTACGGCCGGGTGCTGCTGAAGGCGCTCGGCACGCGCAACGTCTTCTCGGCCTCCACCGTGGACCAGATGCCCAAGCACGTGTCCGCAGGGCTGATGTTCGGCGCGCCGCTCAGCATCCCGGTCCCCGACGTGGACCGGACCGACCACCTGGTGATGCTGGGCGCCAACCCGCTCGCCTCGAACGGCAGCCTGCTGACCGCCCCCGACATGCGCGGGCGCCTGCGCGCGATCCGCGCGCGCGGCGGGCGGATCGTCGTGGTCGACCCCCGTCGCAGCCGCACCGCGGAGGAGGCCGACGAGCACCACTTCATCCGCCCCGGCACGGACGCGCACCTGTTGTTCGGTATCGCCCATGTGCTGCTGGAGGACGGGCTGGCGGATCCGGGCGCGCTGGCCGAGCACTGCGCCGGGCTCGACGAGCTGCGCGACCTGGCCGCCGGGTTCGCGCCCGAGGTCGTTGCCGAGGTGTGCGGAATCGCGCCCACGGAGATCCGGCGCATGGCGCGCGATCTCGCCGCGGCCGAGAGTGCCGCGGTCTACGGGCGGATCGGGACCTGCACGCAGGAGTTCGGCACGCTCGCCAGCTGGCTCGTGGACGTGCTCAACGTGCTGACCGGCAACCTCGACCGCCCCGGCGGGGCGATGTTCACGAAGGCGGCGGCCGGGGCCGCCAACACGCGCGGCACGCGGGGGCAGGGCAAGGGCTTCCGGCTCGGCCGCTGGCGCACCCGCGTGCGCGGGCTGCCCGAGGCGCTGAGCGAGTTTCCCGTCGCGTGCCTGGCGGAGGAGATCGACACGCCGGGCGAGGGCCAGATCCGGGCGCTGTTCACCTTCGCCGGGAATCCGGCGGTGAGCACCCCGAACTCGGGCCGCCTGCGGCGCGCGATGGAGTCACTCGAGCTGATGGTGAGCGTCGACATCTACCTCAACGAGACCACCCGCCACGCGGACGTGATCCTGCCCGCGCCGTCGCCCCTGCACCGCTCCCACTACGACCTCGCGCTCTATCAGCTGGCGGCCCGCAACGTCGCCAACTACTCGCCCGCGATCCTCGGCCCGGACCCGGCCGTGCCGCCCGAGTGGCACACGCTGCTGCGGCTTGCCGGCATCGCGTCGGGGCAGGGGGTGGGCGCCGACGTGGAGGCGTTCGACGACTTCGTGATCGCGGGGCTGATGCAGCGCGACCTCCAGGACCCCTCCTCGCCGGTCTCCGGCCGCGACCCGCAGGAGCTGCTTGCGGCGCTCGCTCCCCGCCGCGGCCCCGAGCGGCTGCTCGACTGGTTGCTGCGCAGCGGCCCCTACGGAGACCACTTCGGGGCGAGCCCCGAGGGACTGACACTTGCGCGGCTCGAGGAGGCGCCGCACGGAGTGGACCTGGGCCCGCTCGAGCCGCGCATCCCAGAGATCCTGAGGACCGCGAGCGGGAAGATCGAGCTGGCCCCGGAGCCGATCGTGGCCGACGTCGACCGGCTGGCGGCGTCGCTTGCCGCGCACCGCAACGGCGGGATGGTGCTGATCGGCCGCCGGCAGCTGCGCTCCAACAACTCCTGGATGCACAACGTTCCGAACCTCGTGCGCGGCAAGGACCGCTGCACCGCGCATGTCCACCCTGAAGACGCCGAGCGGCTCGGGCTCGCGGACCGCGGGCGCGCAGTCGTCACCTCCGAGCGGGGCTCGATCGAGGTGCCGGTCGAGGTCACCGACGCGATCATGCCCGGCGTCGTCAGCATCCCGCACGGCTGGGGCCACGACGACCCGGAGGCGCGCTGTGAGGTGGCCGCCGCCCACCCTGGCGCGAACAGCAACATCCTGGCGGACGAGCTGGCCGTCGACGTCCCGTCGGGGAACGCGGTGCTGAACGGGATCCCGGTGGAGCTCGCGCCGGTGCGGGCCTCGGAGCCGGCGCCGGTCTAGACCGTCTCCCCCCGTCGCTTCCAGGGGAGCGTTTTGACGGGCCCGCTGACGACGACACGGCACGACAGCGTAGACGTCCGGTCGGTCCTGCCTTACCGTCCTGACTTGTCCCGACAGGGTGAGGAAAA
>JBOGZM010000108.1:0-6614 GCA_050697255.1 Solirubrobacterales bacterium | reverse complement strand
GTGCGGCTGTATGAACCAGGCCCAGTGCGCGTACACGAGCGCGTGGTCGAGGGCCGTCGTCCTGCCGGGGCGCGCGAGCGCCCGCTGCAGGACGACCGCCGGGTCGGACCCGAACACCGCGTGGTCGAAGCGGATCGGGTAGTCGACCAGCACGCGTTGCTCGAGTCGCCGCGGGTCGTCGTAGGGCAGCTCATGCAGCACTATGTAGGCCCACATCTGGAGTGCGTACACCGCGGCGTCGCGGCCGCGGCTGCGCGGCACCCCCAGAGCCAGGCCGAAGGGTGCGGCGACCGCCGCCGCGGTCGTGACAGGGGTCGGCAACCCCAGACGGCGTCGTGCGAGCGGCAGCGCCACCCCACCCACGACCGCGCCCAGGGCAACGACCCGAAGGGCGCGGCCGGAACCCGACGAGGGTCCGGCCCGGCGCCACCTGGACGAGCGTGCCCTCACCGCCGCGCGAGTATAGATTTGGGCCCCACGGACTCGGGGCGCGGGGGCCCGTCAGCTCGGCCGCGGCCCGCCCGTCACGATGAGCGACGCCGCGCCGGGTTCCTTGGGCAATGGGTCGCAGACGGCACACGCGTCGGCGCTCCACGGGATCTCCTCGAGCGGCGAGCCGCAGTAGGGGCAATCGGCGCTCGCGACCGCCGCCGGCGAGCCCTCGGCGCTGAACGACGCTCCACAGCCGCCGACGTTCGAGCAGTACAGCGAAGCCGAGTACATCGCGGCCAGAGTACGACATCGAACAGACGTTCGGTTGTGCGGCTCCTAGGCCGGAGCCGGCACGCGGTCGATCGGCCCCGGCATCAGCTCCTCGGGCGGAGGCACGTCCACCCCCACCACCGCCATGCGGCGCTTCAGGGCCCGGTAGGCGAAGCCGTAGATCTCCGACGAGTGGTAATCGAAGCTCACGAAGTCGCTCGGGTCCTCGGTGCCGGGCGGCACGAACACATGGGTGGCGACCGGCACCAGCTCGGCGATCTTGCGCTCGATCAGGTCCCGGTAGCGCGGCTCCCGTTCGCAGACTTCCGCCAGGAACCGCACGCCGAAGGCGATGTGGCGATGCTCGTCCTGCTCGACGAGCGAGAAGCCCTGGCGGAAGCCGGGAAAGATCTCGTGGTCGGTCAGGTACCTGAGGATCTGGTGCTGGCCGGTCATCGCGAGCACCCCCTCGATCACGACGTGGTAGGTGACGATTCCCTCCACGAACAGGTCGAGGTCGTCCGGCCGCGCCTGGATCTGCTTCGCGATCTCGCGCAGCTGGTCGTCGAACACGGTCCGCCACGCCGGGAGCATGGTCTCCTCCATCGCCGCCAGCCGGCCGCGGATGTCCTCGGCGTCGAGCGCCATCACCTCCGCCATGAAGCGGTCGAAGAACGCGGCGTGCCGGGCCTCGTCGACGAGCTGCGTGGCCAGGAAGATCTCGATCTCGCCGCTGGGAGCGGCCGCGACGAACGGCGCCAGGTCGGCTGCCACGCGCTCTTCGCCGATGTAGAAGCTCGAGAACGACCACCTCGTGTCCAGCTGGCTGATCGAGGGCGTGGCCAGCCACTGCTCCTTGTCGGCCGTGAAGTCGATCTCGTGCGCCTTCCAGTTCTGCCGTTCCCAGAGCGCGTACAGGTCCTCGTAGCTCATCAGCTGACCACCCTTGCGGCGCGCGTGATCGACGGCAGGATCGCCCTGGCCGCCGGCTCCGGCATCAGCCGCGCCGGAGCCCCAGGTGGCGCGCCGGTTCTGCACCGCGGCCTGGCGGACCTCCCGCTCGAGCTCGGCGTGGTCGCGACCCTCGGAGCGCTCGATCCAGCGGCCCATCAAGGTGACCGGGAGCATCCGGCCGTCGACCTGCACGAGCCCGCGCCGCATCGCCTCGTTGGGAATCAGGTCGCCGCCGACGAGCGCGAGCCAGGTGTCGTGAGACATCCGCACGATGGAGTCCGGGGCCCCGTCGGGCGGTGCCGCCGCGGTCTCGATCGATCCGTCATCCACCACCAGGAACCACTCGCCACCCGGGTTCGTGTCGTCCCCCTCGACCACGTACTGCATCGAGAACCGGTGGCCCCACGTCCATGCCGGGTCGATGGCGTAGGGCAGCGCCCGGTACAGCAGGTCCGGATCGGGCCTGACGCCCGCCCGCACGATGTCCCGCATGGTCAGGTCGGCCTCCATGTGGCGCAGCTTCAACGCACGCCGTCGCTTGCCGTGGACTCGCAGCCTGCCGCCGAGCATCAGCCGCAGCGGGTGCGCGCCGCGGGCCAGGAGCGCGAACGTCTCGGGATCGGTCTCGAGCGTGAAGTCCACTTCCCCGTTCGGCGCCGCCGGATGTTCCTCGGTGACCTCCGCCTTGCCGCCGTCGAGCGCCACGTGATAGGCGCCCATCCCGTCGAGCACCAGCCGGTACTCGAGCCGGCCGGGCACCGACGCGGCCGCGGCCGGCAGTGCGCTGACCAGCACCCTTGCCGCCAGTTCCGGCTCATCTCGTGCCATCCGCGCGAGCGAATGCTGCATGCCGTTACCGCTGCCATTGCGTCCCATCAGGCCTCCTCGGTCACGCTGTCAAGGATCCGCGCCTCGACGGGCGCGGCGCTCACGAACGCCTCGGCGTCGGCGCGAGAGCCGATCACCGTCCCCCAGTGCATCGGCACCGCCACCCCGGGGTCGAGGCGGCGCGCTGCCTCGGCCGCCTCGATCGGCGTCATCACGTACGTCCCGCTCACTGGGAGCAAAGCCACGTCCACTCCGGCCGCCTCATCCATCTCAGGGATCACGTCGGTGTCACCGGAATGGTAGATCCGGCGGCCGCCATCGCGGATCACGTAGCCCACGGTCTCGCTCCCGAGCACATGGAACGGCCGCCCCTCGCTGTCCAGCTTGTTGGTGTTGTAGGCCGGCAGGGTCAGGATCTCGAGCGGGCCGACATCGACCACGTCGCCGGGTGCGATCGAGATCGTCTTGCCCCGCAGCTGCTCCGTGACCGTGGAGGGCCCGACCAGGACGGTCCCGTCTCCCGCCAGCCGCAGCACGTCGTCGCGCGAGAAGTGGTCGAAGTGACCGTGTGTGATGAGGATCAACGCCGCGTCCGGCCCGGCAGGCGCCCGGTACGGATCCATGTACACCCAGCCCGCCGACGTCCTGATCCGAAAGCCCGCGTGTCCGAGCCACTCGATTCCGTCCAGAGCCGTCCGCGTCGGTGGAGCCATGTCGCCATATTGTTCCGCCCCGTCCCCAACCCAGGAGCAAGGAGCCCGAATGCCCTACGAGACCGTCGACCTGCGGATCGAAAACGGCGTCGCCGAGATCACGCTCAACCGCCCGGATCGCCTGAACGCGTGGAACGCGCAGTTCGGGGACGAGTTGCGAGAGGCACTCCTGACCGACGCCGCCGATCCGTCGGTACGGTCGGTGCTGATCACCGGAGCGGGACGCGGGTTCTCCTCGGGAGCCGACCTGAAAGAGATGTTGGAGCAGGGCGCCGCAGGTGGGGAGATCCCGGACGTCGGCGACATGCTGCGGAACCGGTACCACCCGATCATCAAGGGCATCCGGGAGCTGCCGAAGCCGGTCGTGGCGGCGGTGAACGGGCCGGCGGTCGGCATCGGGTGCTCCCTGGCCCTCGCGTGCGACCTGATCTGGGCGGCCGAGTCGGCCGTCTTCGGGCTGGCGTTCGTGAACATCGGGCTGGTTCCCGACGGCGGGTCGACGTTCCTCGTGCCGGTCGCGGCCGGCAAGGCGCGGGCGCTCGAGATGGCGCTCCTGGGCGAGCCGCTCCCCGCCGAGCGGGCGCTCGACTGGGGCCTGATCAACCGGGTCGTTCCGGACGGGGAGCTGCTGGAGGAGGCGCGTGGGCTGGCACGAAGGCTGGCGCAGGGCCCGACACGCTCCTACGCGAACTCCAAGCGCGCCCTGAACAACAGCTTCCTCAAGATCATGGACGAGCAGCTGGACCTGGAGGCCGACATCCAGGGCGAGATGGTGAAGACGAGCGACTTCATCGAGGGCGTGTCGGCGTTCGTCGAGAAGCGCGACGCTCGTTTCACTGGTAACTAAGCCGCGCGGGGGCTCAGGCCGCCTCTCACGGGGCATATAGAATCGCGCGCCGATGCGAGGTCGACCCCACTCCGCCCGGGCCGCGCTGATCGCCGCCGCCTGCCTGGCGCTCCTGGTGGCGCTCCTGGCGCCGGCGACCGCGGGCGCCGACCTGCTGACACCCGAGGCGGGCCCGACCGAGAACGCGGTCAAGACCGACACGCTCTACAAGATCGTCTTCTACATCGGCATCACCGTGATTGCCCTGGTGTGGGCGGCCCTGTTCTACTCGCTGTTCCGCTACCGCGCCGGGAGCGGGCGCAGATCCAGGCGGGTCCCGCTTCAGATCAGCGGCAACCTGGGCCTCGAGCTGGGATGGACGATCGCCGCCAGCGCGATCGTGGTCGCGATCACGGTCATCACGTACATCTTCCTGCCCGACATCCGCAACCCGGCGGCCTCCGGCCCGGAGTCGGTCGCCGAGGCACGCGGGCAGCACGCCGACGTCAACCAGCCCCCGCCCCCGGACGAGAAGGCGCTCGAGATCCAGGTCTCCGGGCAGCAGTACCTGTGGCGCTACCAATATCCGAACCGGACCTTCTCCTTCCACGAGATGGTGGTGCCCCGCGACCAGACCGTGCTGCTGAAGATCCAGGCCAACGACGTCGTGCACTCGTGGTGGATCCCGAAGCTGGGAGGCAAGGTGGACGCGGTCCCGGGGTATACGACCGAGACCTGGTTCAAGGCCACGAAGAACGGCGTCTTCGACGGCCAGTGCGCGGAGCTATGCGGCGCCAACCATGCCTTCATGACGGCGAAGGTGCGCGTCGTGGACCCGGAGGACTACGAGCAGTGGGTGGAGCGCCAGCCCCGCCTCATCGAGCAGGCCCAGCGGCTCGCGCAGGAGCAGCGCCAGGAGATCGAAGCCCAGACCGCACCGTGAACCGGAGGACCTAGACCAGCATGGCGACACCCGAGTACGCGGCGCGAGCGCCCGAGATCATCGTGCGCGGCGAGGTCGATCGCGGCCGTGCGGGATGGGTCGACTGGGTCACGACCACGGATCACAAGAAGATCGGGATCCTCTACCTGTTCACGACCGCCTTCTTCTTCCTGGTGGGCGGCGTCGAGGCGCTGTTGATGCGGATCCAGCTCGGATCCCCGGACAACACGTTCCTCGACCCGACCACGTACAGCCAGCTCTTCACGCTACACGGCACGACGATGATCTTCATGGTCATCGTGCCGATCGCGGCCGGCTTCGGGAACTACGTGGTGCCGCTCATGATCGGCGCGCGCGACATGGCCTTCCCGCGCCTCAACATGCTGTCTTGGTGGCTGCTGGTCCTCGGCGGCGCCGTGCTCTACGGGTCGCTCTTCTGGGATCCGCCGTCCGCGGGCTGGACGTCGTACGCGCCGCTCTCGAATCAGAACTTCCTGCCCGGCAACGGCATCGACGCGTGGATCCTCGGTCTGCACCTGATCGGGATCTCCACGATCCTGGGCGCGATCAACTTCATCGCCACGATCCACAACATGCGGGCGCCGGGCATGACGCTGGGCCGCATGCCGCTGTTCGTGTGGGCGATCCTGATCTACGCGTACCTGATCCTGCTCGCGATCTCGTCGTTCGCGGCCACGCTCGCGATGCTGCTGATCGACCGCAACTTCGACGGCACGTTCTTCGACCCGGCGCAGGGCGGCGACCCGGTGCTGTGGCAGCACCTGTTCTGGTTCATGGGGCACCCCGAGGTCTACATCATGGTCCTGCCGGCCTTCGGGATGGTCAGCGAGGTGATCCCCGTGTTCGCGCGCAAGCCGATCTTCGGCTACAAGGCGATCGCGGCGGCGACGGCGGGGATCGCGTTCCTCGGTTCCCTGGTGTGGGCGCACCACATGTTCGCGGCGCCGCTGGCGACGGGCGTGCTCGGCTTCTTCATGATCGCCTCGTTCGCGGTCGCGGTGCCGACCGGCATCAAGATCTTCAACTGGATCGCCACCCTGTGGCGGGGGAACGTCGAGTTCCGGGTGCCGCTGCTGTTCGCGGTCGGGCTCGTGGCGCAGTTCGCCCTGGGGGGGATGACCGGCGTGATCGTGGCCGTGTTCCCTGTCGACTGGCAGCTCACCGACAGCTACTTCATCGTCGCGCACATGCACCACGTGCTGTTCGGCGGCTCGGCGTTCGGCCTGATGGCCGGGCTCTACTACTGGTTCCCGAAGATGTCCGGCCGGATGCTCTCGGAGGGCCTCGGGAAGCTCTCGTTCTGGCTGATGGTGATCGGCTTCAACGTCACCTTCCTGCCCCAGTACTCGGCCGGCCTGTCCGGGATGCCGCGCCGGGTCGTCGAGTACACCGGGAGCGGCCTGACCGAGTACAACGTGATCTCCACGGTGGGCTCCTTCGTCCTCGCGGCGGGCGTGCTGGTGACGGTGTTCAACGTGGTCTGGACCCTCCGCAAGGGGCGCCAGGCGGGGCCGGACCCGTGGCTCGCGAACACCCTCGAGTGGTTCACGCCCTCGCCGCCCCCGGAGCACAACTTCGACGTGATCCCCACGGTGCGCAGCCTCGAGCCGATGAAGGACATCCGGCG
>JBOGZM010000107.1:0-11894 GCA_050697255.1 Solirubrobacterales bacterium | reverse complement strand
TGCCCGCCGGCGTGACGTTCGACTCGGCCACGCCCTCCCAGGGCAGCTGCTCCGAGACGGGAGGCAGCGTCGACTGCGCGCTCGGCACGATCGCCGACCAGGGCAGCGCCACCGTTGAGATCAAGGTCCGGCCGCAGAGCCCAGGCGACATCACCAACCAGGCCAGCGTCACCTCAGAGGTCGCCGATCGCGACTCCGGCGACACCAGCGCGAGCGCCGTCACGACCGTCCGGCCGGTGGCCGACCTGACCTTGACGAAGAGCGACTCACCCGACCCGGTGCCGGCGGGCGAGCTGCTCACCTATGCGCTCAGCGCGCACAACTCCGGCCCGCAGGAGGCCACCGGGGTCACCCTCACCGACACGCTCCCGGCCGGCGTCACGTTCGAATCTGCGACCCCGACCCAGGGCAGCTGCTCGGAGACCGGCGGGACCGTCACCTGCGCGCTCGGCACGCTTGCCGACGAGGCCACCGCCGGTGTCGAGATCCAGGTGCGCCCGTCGACACCCGGCCCGATCACGAACCAGGCTGACGTCACGTCCGACGCCCACGACCCGAACACCGCGGACAACTCCACCAGCGCCGACACGACCGTCGACCCGGCGGCCGACCTGTCGCTGACGAAGTCCGACGCGCCGGACCCGGTGCTGGCCGGCGAGCTCGTCGCCTACACGCTCACCGCCCACAATGCGGGTCCGCAGGACGCGACCGACGTCACATTGACCGACACCCTGCCCGGCGGGGTGGCCTTCGACTCCGCGTCGCCGTCCCAGGGCAGCTGCTCCGAGGCGTCCGGCACGGTCACCTGCGCGCTCGGCACGCTCGCCGACGAGGCCACCGCCACGGTCGAGATCCGGGCACGCCCGTCCGCGCCCGGGACGGTCACCAACCAGGCCGGCGTGTCCTCGACCATCGGCGACCCGAACGCGGCCAACAACTCCGCCAGCGCCGACACCACGGTGAACGCGGCCCCGGTGGGCTATGCGCGACCGAGAGCAGCTTCTCCGTTCGTGGCCTCGCTCGTTCCGTCCTACACCGAGTGCACGTCGCCCAACCGCACCCACGGCCCGCCGCTCGACCACGCCTCGTGCAATCCGCCCGCACAGCTCTCGAGCTTCCTGACGGTCGGAACCCCGGACGCGAACTCGAGAACCGCCAACATGACCGGCAGCGTGCGCCTCTCCGCCGTGCTGGGTGACGCCGGCACCCCCGCCGACGAGGCCGACGTGAAGATCATCCTGAACGCCACCGACATCCGTGACCGCACCACGCTCGCGGACTACACCGGCGAGCTGCAGGGACAGGTCGTTCTGCGCATCACCGACAGGCTGAATGGCGACACCGGCAACGACACCGCCACGGTGTCGGATACGCCGTACATGTTCACGATCCCCTGCGCGGCCACAGGGTCGACGAGCGTCGGCGCGACCTGCTCGCTGAGCACCACGGCCGATGCGATCACGCCCGGCACGGTCACAGAGACGAGGCGCACGATCTGGGCGCTCGGTGACGTGCGGATCCTCGACGGCGGGCCGGATGGCGACGCCGAGACCGCCGACAACACCGTCTTCCTCCGCCAGGGCATCTTCGTCCCGTGAGGGCCTCCCGTGAGGGACGGGGCCAAAACGGGTATTAACCGCCTCGTAACGGGCTCATAACGACGCCTTCACACGAAGTCGGGGTGCGGCTGTACCCTGTGCTTCAAGAGACGTTCGAAGATCGCCGATAGCAATTGAGAGGCGTGGGCCGGCCATCCGGGCCGGCAGGGAAGTTGTTCAGCCATCTGGTCGACAAGCGTGGAGACCGACGTGGGGCCGCCGCACCCCGAGGAGCGGCCGCCGTTCCCCGACCCTGCGCGACCTTCCGGAGACCCTCCCGGACGATCAGGGTCGAGCCGATCCGCCAGCCCTACAGGCGGGAGCGCTCCGAGCCGGCGCCCGCGCGGTCGACCCGCACCCGGCCCGGTCGCGCGCCCAGCGCCCCGCGCCGTGGACGCAGGGCACCTTCGTGATCGAGGAGATCTCACCCGGCCGCGACCATGCGCCCTCGCCCGCGCCTGACCTGATCGAGCCGATCGTCGCGTTCCGCAGCTGGCGCGTGGTGGACGGCCGCTTGCGGTCGGTGTACCTGCCGACCTTCTGGTCCGAGCGGGAGATGACGGCCAGCTGCCTTTGCTCCGAATCGCCCGACGCCGACGCCCCGCGCTCGGCGGCCGCCGGTCACGGCGTTCCCGACCGCGGCTGTACCTGCGGCATCTACGCGTACTACCAACCCGACCGGAACTTCCCGACCGTCGACCACCAGGGCGTGGCCGGCATCGTGAGCGTCTGGGGAGCGGTCGAGGTCCACGACGAAGGCATGCGCGCCGAGCACGCCCGGGTGGAGGCGCTCGCGCTGTACTCCCGGTGGACCATCCGCCAGATCGACGCGGTCCGCGGCGTGGCGGGGGACCTGGGCGTCGACATCGTGGACCTGGACGAGATCGAGGACGCGGCCCGCCGTTACGGGCAGCCGATCGCGCCCGAGCTGGTGCCGGGCTCCCCGGGCGATGCGCGCCGGCGCAGCATCAGCGGCGTCTGAGCGGCACCCAGACGCCCCCTTGCTCGTTCACAGTCGGGTTGCGGTCAGGCGCCCGCCGGAACAGCCTGTCCGGCCTTGTCTCGCTCGGCCTTCGCGGCCTCACGCAGCTGCTCGAAGCGGATCACGTGTCCACCCGCGCCCCAGCTGCCCTCGGCGACCTCGTGCATGAGCACCCAGACCCGAAGCGCATCCGCGTCGCCGATCCCCGCCGCCTCCCGGACCAGCCGCGTCGCCTCACCCACGAGCTCCTCGCGCCGGCGATCCGAGAGCGCGCCCTCTGGCGTGGTCACGTCGATCTTGAAGGTCGGCTGCTCCACCGGACGGCCGCCGGCGAGCACCGCACCGGCCGGCAGCTCGTGCACGTAGGACCAGGTCACGCCGCGAAAGAACTCGGTGTCGGGCGCGCGCTCCGCGCGCAGCAGTGCGGTGGTGAGGTCGTCCATCAGCTTCGTACGGGCCTCGGGCTCGAGTGCGCCCTCGGGATAGGTGAGCTCGAATATCGGCACCTGCGGCCTCCTTTGATCGACGCCTGTATGACGAACATCATAACCGTACTATGATGGGCGTCATATGGGAATCTCGTCACAGACGGACGCGCGCGAGCGCATGATCCAGAGCGCTGTCGTCCTCTTTCGGGAGCGCGGCGTCCACGGCACCTCCTTCTCCGACGTCCTGGCCCACAGCGCCGCCCCGCGCGGCTCCCTCTATCACCACTTCCCGGGTGGCAAGGCGCAGCTCGCCGAGGAGGCGACCCGCTACGCGGGCGAGTACATCGCCGGGGGCCTCGCTGCAGCGCTCGAGCAGAGAGATCCGGTGGCGGCCGTTCGGGACTTCGCCGGGCTCTGGGGCGACATCCTGCGAAGCAGCGACTTCGCCTCCGGGTGCCCGATCGTCTCGGCGACCCTCGAGGGAGAGCGTTCTCCCGCCGCGCGTGACGCGGCCGGCGCCGCCTTCGAGCGCCTCGAGGACCTCCTGGCCGACGCGTTTGCACGACAGAACGTCGTCCCAGAGCGGGCGCGCTCGCTCGCCACGCTTGTGATTGCTGCGATCGAAGGGGCGATCGTCCTTGCCCGCGCGCAGCGTTCGAGCGCGCCACTCGAGCGGGTCGCCGACGAGGTCGAGGCCCTCGTCAGCAGCGCCGTCGCTGGGTCTCAAGCCGCCTGATCGCTCGAGGATCCCGCATAGCGCAGCGAGCCGGGGGTGTCGAGCGTCTCGCCGGTCTCCAGCAGCGTCTTGAGGCCGGACAGGATCATCGGCCAGCCGCCGTAGAGCTCGTTGTTCGCGTCCTCGCGGAGCTGGTCGTGGGTGACGGTCAGCCGGCACGAGTCGCCGACCGGCTCGATCTCCCAGGTGACCCGCGAGGTCCCCTCGCTCTTCACGTCCTCGCTCCACAGGGCCACCATGCTCTGGACGAGCCGGCGTGGCGGGTCGACCTCGAGGTTCTCTCCCTCGGAGATCGCGATGCCTGCTCCCGGGTGGACAGCCTCGTAGCGGGAGCCGGGCATCCAGTCAGAGGCGACGCCCACCCCGAAGTTGTACTTCCGCCTCATCTCGCCGTCGGTGATCGCCTCCCAGAGGCGCTCCGGCGTCGTCTTGATGTAGATCTCGAAGACCTTCTCCATGACGTCCTCCTCGATGCTTGTCTTGAGCCCGCTGAGCGCTGCGGCCCAGGGCTCGGCGTACTTGCTCACCCACCGGTCGTGGACGAGCCGGATCGGGACGGGGTTCAGGAAGTGGAGCTTCTCGCGCCCGCGCCGCTGCGTGGTCACGAGGCCTGCCTCCTCGAGCACCCTGAGGTGCTTCATCACGCCGAAGCGCGTCATCGGCAACCGCTGCTCGAGCGCGCTGAGCGTCTGCCCGTCCTGCTCGAACAGCTTGTCGAGCAGGCTCCGGCGCGTCGGGTCGGCGAGGGCCCTGAACACAGCGTCCATGCCGCGGATCATACGTGACCTTTTGGTCACCTGTCAACCGAAGAACACGGGGACGGTCAAGGGGCAGCCGCCTTCCAGGCCCGGTAACGGGTGGGCATGCAGCCCGCACACGGGCGATAGCCCGCGGCGACGGCCGTCGCCTCGTCCGCGAAGAACACCCGGTGGCGGACGTACTTGCCCCTCGCGATCCAGCGCCGCGCGCCGGCGCAGTCGAGGCGGCCGTAGACCCTGTTGCGCCTGTGACCGCCGAGCGTGCCCGGAGTCGCCGACCGATATGCCTGGCCGTCCGGGCCGATCAGCGTGTACGACCCGCCCAGGGCGTGGACGCCGACTTCCAGGTCGAGCAGGAACCGCTTGCGCTCCACCCCGCCCCCGTACCCGGTGAGGCTTCCGTCTGCGCCGATCACGCGGTGGCAGGGGACGATCAGGGAGACCGGGTTGTGGCTGTTGGCCACGCCCACGGCGCGCGCTGCGGACGGCACGCCGATCCGGCGCGCGAGCTCGCCGTAGCTGATCGTCTCCCCGTACGGGATGTCCTGGAGCGCACGCCACACCCGCACCTGGAAGGGGCTGCCCGACAGCGCGAGGGGCAGGTCGAAGTCCCGGCGGCTGCCCGCGAAGTACTCGGCCACCTGTGCGCGGACGTCGGCGAACGGCTGGTCCGCCGCCTCCCAGTCCGCTCGCACTGCGATCGCCGTGCGGCCCTCCTGCATGTACAGGCCGTGCAGCGCCTGCCCGTCGCCAACCGCCCCAAGCTCTCCGATCGGGCTCTCGAATCTGGTGTAGAGCATTCTGCCTCGCTTTCCTCAGCCGGAGTCGGACATGAAACGGCGGAGGTGGCCGTGATGTGAGATCCCGTCAGGGCTCCCCGAGCAATGAGCCCGTCCGACGCCTCAGCGGCGCCTGACCTTGAACGTCCGCGTCACCTGCCCCCGGTGCTCGCCCTTCGACGCGAACAGCTGCAGCTTGTAGAAGCCCGGCAGCTCGAGCGCCGCCACCTGGAGGTACGCGGTGCCGAGCGTGTTCGTCACCCGCTCCCTCCACCGGACCGGGGTCTTCCCGTCCTGGGAGTAGATCTGGAAGAAGAGGTGGCTCTGCGCGGAGGGCACGAGCCGACCGCCGTCCTTCACGCTCACATGTACCTTCACCGGCAGCGAGTCGCCCACCGGCGTCGCCTTCGGCATGTCCAGCTCCACCTTCAGCGGACTGCTGCCCGGCGGCCCCTCAGCCGGCCGGTGCCTCGGTGCGCGCCCCTCCTCGCGCCGGACCCTCTGCGCGATCCGCCTGCGAGCCCTGCGGTTGCGTAGCGTCGGCTCCAGCCCGACCGTCGACGCGTAGCTGCCGAAGTTGTCGGTTGCCACCAGGTAGTACTTCTCATGGACGTAGTACGGCAGCCGGATCCGGCCTGTGAAGGCCCCGTCCCCGTCGGTCTTGAACACCCCCCGCTTGGCCCCGTGGTAGTAGAGCGTCACCCTTGACTTGAAGCGGAAGCCCGTCCCCCGGACCCGCAGCCGTTCTCGACCGGCCCGGAAGGTGACCTCTGCGCGCCGGTGCAGCTTCTGCACCTTGTAGATCCAGGCCCGGGCCTCGTGGTTCCGGTACACGACGTGCATGAGCTTGCCGCCGTACGCCTCGATGAATCGCCGGAACTGCTCCTGGTGGGCGCTGTCCACGAGCGGGTTCTCAGGCGGGTCGTCACCCTCGTTCGTGTAGTAGACGAGGTACGAGACCTCGCGGCTGTTGATCAGGATCGGAGGCCAGTGGGTGCTCCAATCCGCCGAGGGCGCGCCGTCGGCCGCCGGCGTCGGGTTCAGGACCTTCCCGCCCGGGACGATCGTGGCGAGCCGGAACCGCCCGAACGGGTACGCGTCGCGGCGCGCATAGAACGACAGCGCGTACTGCGCGGATCCCTTGGACAGGGTCATGACGCCTGCGTCCTTGGCCGTGTTCTGCTTCAGCCAGAGGGCCGCCTCGCGCAGGCCGAAGTACGAATCCGACCGCACCGAGGCGAGCACCGGCGAAGCGCTCGCGGCGAAGATGGCGCAGCCGGCCAGGACCGTCGCGGTCCGCCCGAGATTGAGCCCCACGCGGGCGCCGATACGACCCGGTCGTCTCGACCACGCGACGAACGCGACCGCCCCGTCGTGAACAGCGCGACCCGCGAGCACCGACAGGGCCGGGATCAGCGGCAGCAGGTAGTTGAACGCCTTGAGGGGATAGACCTGGAAGAACAGGGCGGCGACCAGCACCCAGAACACGAGCAGCCGGTCCCCGGTCGTCCAGCGCCGCAGGGCGATCCCGATCCCGACCAGCCAGATCAGCGGCGTCACGAAGCCCTCGAACGACGTCAGCTTGTCGAGGTAGTAGTACCAGGGCACATGCGCCACGCGGTCACCGCTGTCGGCCAGGAACTCGAGCAGCTGGTCACCCTTGAGCGCGAGTTGCACCCACACGGGGATGAAGAACACCGTGAAGGCGAGGGCGGCAAGCAGGACGCGCCGCACGCTCAGCAGGCCGAGCTGGCGCGACACCAGCAGATAGTTCACCGCGATCACGAGCACGAGGCCGCCCGTCACCTTGGCCTGGATCGCCCACGCGAGGGCGGCAGCGAACGCGTACAGCCAGCGGTCGCGGCCCGTCATCAACCATTTCGCGAAGCACAGCAGCGACAGCGAGAACAGGAACACGAGCGTCGAGTCGAGCAGCGCCAGCCTCCCGAGCAGCACGCCGTAGCCGCTGAGCGCGCAGAACAGGGCGGCCAGGAGGCCGACGTGCCTCGAGTAGAGCGTCCGGCCGAGCTCGAAGCACACGAGCACCGTGGCGGTGCTGAAGCCGATCGCCACCAGGCGTGCGGCAACGTCGGAGACGCCGAACAGCAGGTACATCCCCGCCACGACCTGCTGGTAGAAGAGGAAGTTGGAGTTGCCCCGGGACGCGAGGACGAAGTAGCGGTCGAGCTCGTCGTCACCCGACAGGACGGCCGCCTGGCCGGCGTAGACGGCCTCGTCCCCCCGGAGGCCGACGTCGGTGATCCCCCACAGGCGCGGCAGCGCCGCGATCCCCACTATCGCGGTCAGGAACAGGGCGGTGTGGTGACGGCTGACGAACCCCCAGCCGCGCCGCGGGAGAGCAGCAATCGCGGCCACCGGACTGAACCGCGGGCGCACGGCAACGCCGGCTTCGCGCCGGCGAAGCGGGCGGAAGACCGGTCGAGCGGGCGCCTTCACCGCGCCCGGGTCAGCAGATCGGGGTTGCCATCAGCGACGGCAGACGCGTCCACCAGTCCATCGTGCTGCTGGCTATCAGCGTCGCGGGCACGCTCGCGAACGCGTTTTCCACCACGTCGCGCTCGGCGCGCTGGAGGTCGTGGCCGTTGAGGCCTTGCAGGAACCCCTCGATCTCGGAATACGGCGGGAAGCCGAACGCGTCCTCGCAGTTCGCGAACAGGATCTCCAGGGCCTCCTCGGGCTCGAGCTCCTGCTGGAAGTCGTCTTCGCGCTGGATGATCACGAGCCGCGCGATCTTCGCCTCCGGCGCCACCCGCGCGGTCGGCACCAGCCGCTCGATGTCGTACTTCGGGGGCGGGATCAGCCGCTGGACGACCGCGTTCACGGTCGCCGCGGGGACTCGCATCTTCGCGAGCACGAATGCCAGCCGCCGGCCCGTGCGCGAGTGCAGCCGGCTCTGCGGGATCAGCTTGATCCGCTCCCGCCGTGAGAGCCTCGGTGTCTGCACCGCCGCCACGGTGTGCCGGCTGATCGTGAGCGGCTTCGGATACGCGAGCACCCGCCCGTCCGGGCACACCAGCGTGAGATCGTCCGACAGGAACGAGTACGGATAGTGGTCGAGCAGCTTCAACGTCGTGGTGGTCTTGCCGGTGTCCGTGCGGGCGGTGAGCATCACCGCCTCGTCTCCGTCCGCGAAGCACGCCGCGTGCACCAGCGCGTAGCCCTTGCTTGCAAATGTCCAGCGCAGGATCGGCTCCACCACGTTCGTGTACAGGACGTGTGGTGACCGCTGCAGCAGCGGGGAGGCGATCACCTCGATCCGCTCCCCGACCTGCGAGATCTCCACGCCGAAGCCGAGCCCGCCGAGGCCCTCCGTGTATCGGATCGTGCGTTGCTTGCTCACGGCCACGAGCCCGGGGAACCCGAGGGCAATCGCCGGGTCCCTCCCATTGGAGGAGTGCCCGTTGCGGTTGTGGTTGGAATGGCCGCTCTGAGGCGGGCCGCCGTTGCGATTGTGGGTCGCGTAATCGCCGTTCCCGGTCGCCTTCCCCACCTGACCGATCCGCACCCGGATCGTGGCACGGCCGAATGCCTCGGGCGTCAGGAACCGCTGCAGCTCCGGCAGCCGCACCTCTGACGTGACCGTGACGATGCCGTGGATGTCGTAGCTGTAGGACTCGACCTCCCGCCGCTGGGCCTTGGCCCAGATCCAGACGTCCGCGACCCCGAACCGGATCAGCGCGAGCGCTACGAGGGACAGGACGTTCGACACCAGGTAGTTGATGCCGAGGCTGCTCGTCAGCAGCACCAGGAGCGGGATCCGCAACGCCAGCGCGGCGTTGTTCATGGCGAAGAACGCCGCCACGCGGCGCCCACCGCTCATGCGGTGGTCGCGCCCGGCGAACACCCACCGCTCGGTGAAGACGAAGTTCCACAGCGTGGACCCCTGGGTGGCGAGAACCGCCGCGAGCGCGTAGTAGATGCCTGCCACACCGGTGAACGCGGCCAGCAGCAGCGTGTTCACCACCAGGCCGGTCGCACCCACGACCGTGAAGCGGCCGAACCGGGCAGACAGCTGGCCGAGCTCCAGGCGACCGAGCAGCCGCAGATAACGGAACGCCTCGCGCGGCGAGGCCTTGGTGTGACCGGCGTGACGCTCGCCGAAGTCGAACGGCACCTCCGAGATGCGCAGGCCCGGGGACCTGACCAGGATCTCGAGCAGGATCTTGAAGCCGCGCGGACGCAGGCGATCGAGGTCCACGGCGTCGCGCCGCACGATGAAGCACCCGCTCATCGGATCGGTCACATGCCAGAGCCTGGTGGGGAACAGCATCACCGCCGCCCGGGTCGACAGCCGCGAGAGCGCCGAGCGCAGGCGGCCGAAGGCGCCCTTGTCGCCTCCGGCGCAGAAGCGACTCGCGACCACCACGTCCGACGCGGTCTCCATCGCCTCGAGGTACATCTCCTCGAGCAGCTCCGGGGGATGCTGGAGATCCGCGTCCATCACGCACACAAAGGGCGCCCGGGCAGCGCGGATACCCGCCACCACGGCGCCTCCCAGGCCGCCGGTGCGGTCCTCCGGGCGGCGATGGATCAGGTAGACGGCGCGGGTCGAGGCGATGGCGCGGATCGCATCCGGCGTCCCGTCGTCGCTGTCGTCGACGAAGATGATCTCGACGGGGAGATCCGGGAGCACGCGCTCGAGCCGCGCGACCAGCGGCCCCACGTTCTCCGCCTCCTCACGGGTCGGGAGCACGACCGAGATCGCCGGCGTGTGGCCGTTGAGCTCGGGTCCCGACGGCCGCCCCAACGGCTCTGCCGTGGGCGGGATGGTCCCGTTGCCACGCGACCGAGCGCGCAGCCTGAATACGTGTGCCACGCTCGTCTAGCCCGCGATCCCTGCGAGCGCCGACAGCAGAGCGGCGCACCCGCGAATTTCCCCCGAACCTGCCAAATCCACATCCATGTTCCGTGCCTCCTCCGTGCAGCGCGCTGAACATAACGCAATTTGGGCACGGAAAACAAGGGGGTATTTCCCGACGTGGCGTCAAGCTAAGCGACGGCCAACTTGCACCTGACCACCTTGAACCGGCGCTGCCGGTCGGCTAGGTTCGCATTGACAAGGCTGTCACTGAACGCAGGATCGGCACGGAGGCCCGTGGGTACGTCTCGGGAGTCAGGATGGCGAGGGGCGGGCAGGGGTTTTGAAAGCGCCAGGGGCGGCTCGAACGCTGCCCTCATTCGTAGCCCTTGCCGCGCTGCTCCTCTGTGGAGGGCCGACCGCGTCCACGGCCTGGGCGGCTGATCCGGTGATCGCTGCGGCCGGTGACATCGCCTGCAGCTCCTCGAGCTCGAACTTCAACGGCGGAAACGGGACCGCCGACCGCTGCCGCCAGAAGTACACCTCCGATTTGCTTGTGAACCAAGGATTGGCCGCCGTCTTGGTGCTCGGTGACATGCAGTACGAGAGCGCGAGTCTGTCGGGCATCAGGAACTCCTACGACCTGTCCTGGGGGCGGGTGAAGTCCATCACACGCCCCGCAGCGGGCAACCACGAGTACAAGACCTCGGGCGCAGCCGGCTACTTCGACTACTTCAACGGGGTCGGCCAGGCGACGGGCCCCGCCGGGGATCGCTCGAAGGGCTACTACAGCTTCAACGTCGGCACCTGGCACCTGATCGCGCTCAACTCCACCGACCACTGCGCAATCGTCCCCTGCGGCGTCGGCTCCGCCCAGGAGACGTGGTTGAAGGCCGACCTCGCCGCGAACGCGGACAAGTACTGCACGCTCGCCTACTGGCACGACCCCCGCTTCAACTCCGGTCACGACAAGAACGCGGACGAGATGGCGGCGCTGTTCCAGGCGCTCTACGACGCCGATGCGGATGTCGTCCTGGGCGGTCACGCACACGACTACGAGCGCTTCGCCCCCCAGAACCCGAGCGGCCAGCTCGACAACGCGAGAGGGATCCGGCAGTTCGTCGTGGGCACCGGCGGCGCCTTCTTCACCAGCATCAGCACCCCCCAGCCAAACAGCCAGATACGCCAGAACAACACCTACGGCGTGCTGAAGCTGACCCTCCGCCCGACTAGCTACGACTGGCAGTTCGTCTCGGAGAGCAACAAGCCGTTCACCGACTCCGGCACCGGGCAGTGCCACGGCGGCACGCCGCCACCGCCGCCCCCGCCGACCGATTCGCAGAAGCCCACCGCTCCCGGGAACCTCACCGCGAGCGCCGGCGCCGGCGAGGTCGCGCTGAACTGGAACGCCTCGACCGACAACGTCGGCGTCACCGGCTACCGGGTATACCGGGGCAGCTCCGAGATCGCGGCCCTCGGCACCACCACCTCCTACACCGACACGAGCGTTGCGGGGAGCACCACCTACAGCTACACGGTGCGGTCGGTGGACGCGGCGGGCAACCTCTCGGACCCCAGCAACACCGCGAGCGCAACGACGCCCGCGACGGCGATCGTGACTGTCCCGCCCGAGGCCGACGCGCTGGTGAACGCAGGCGCACCCACGACCAACTACGCCACGGCAAAGCTGCGCACGGACGGCGGGAGCACTCCGGAGGAAAGCTTCCTGCGGTTCACGGTCGGCGGGGTGGCGGGAAGCGTGCAGAGCGCGAAACTGCGCGTGTACGCCTACAC
>JBOGZM010000106.1:0-12413 GCA_050697255.1 Solirubrobacterales bacterium | reverse complement strand
GCACTCGGGTGCACGGTCGTCCTCCCGCGGTCGTTCGACGCCGAGGAGACGCTTGCGCTGATCGCGCGCCACCGGATCGAGGTGACCGCGGTGGTCCCGACGATGCTGAAGCGGATCATGGAGCTCGACCCGGAGACGCGGCGCCGCCACGACACCGGCTCGCTGCGGGTCGTCGTGTGCAGCGGCTCCGCCCTCGACGCGCGGCTGGCCCGCTCCTTCATGGATGAGTTCGGGCCGGTCCTCTACAACCTGTACGGGTCGACGGAGGTCGCGTGGGCGACGATCGCCGCTCCGGAGGACCTGCTGCAGGCACCCGGCACGGTCGGCCGGCCCCCGCCCCACACGCGACTCGAGATCCTCGACGACTCGGGTCATCCGGAGCCGGCGGGCTCCACCGGCCACATATTCGTGGGTCACGAGATGCTGTTCGAGGGCTACACCGACCCGACCAAGGACCGCAGCCGCGTGAACGGCATGCTGACCCCCGGCGACCTCGGGCACGTCGACGGGCAGGGCCGCCTGTTCATCGACGCGCGCGAGGACGACATGATCGTCTCCGGGGGCGAGAACGTGTACCCGGGTCAGGTGGAGCAGGTCCTGCGCGAGCACCCGGATGTCAGCGACGCGGTCGTCATGGGCGTCGAGGACGAGCGGTTCGGCCAGCGCCTGGTCGCGTTCGTGGTCCCGCGCCCGGGAAGCGACCTCAGCGAAGAGGACGTCCTGAGCTTCAGCCGCGAGCACCTCGCGCGCTTCAAGGTGCCGCGTGAGGTGCATCTGCGCGACGACTTTCCACGCAACGCGCTCGGCAAGGTGCGCAGGCGTGATTTGCGCCCGGACGCGGCGGCGAGCTGACACGAGACAGGAGGAGGCCAGGTGGCGGACAGAGCAGCTTTGATCACCGGAGGTTCAAGCGGCATCGGGCTCGCGGTCGCGCGGGCCCTGGGGCAGGACGGCTTCGCGCTCACAGTCTCGGCGCGCCGGCCCGACAAGCTCGAGCAGGCAGCCGCCCAGCTGCGCGACGAGGGCCTCGACGTGCTGTCGGTCCCGGCCAACGTGACCGACGAGGAGGACATCAAGCGCATGGTCGCCGCGCATGAGGAGCGCTTCGGGCGCATGGACGTGCTGATGAACAACGCGGGCGTCGGAATCGGCGGCGCGATCGCCGACGCCGAGACGAAGAAGCTCGACATGCAGATCGACGTCAACCTGCGTGCCGTCTATCTCACCACGCGGGAGTCGATCCCGATGCTGAAGGCAGCGGGCCGGGACGGCGGAGCGCTGATCGTGAACACGGCCTCGATCGCGGGCAAGCGCCCCCAGGGGTGGCTGGCCGCATACTCGGCCACGAAGGCGGGCGTGATCGCCCTCACCGAGGCGACCGCCAAGGAGCTCGCCGCCGACGGCGTCCGCTGCACCGCGATCTGCCCCGGGTTCGTCGACACCGCGATGACCGAGTGGATCAGGAGCGAGGTGCCGCCGTCGGAGATGATCCAGCCCCAGGACGTTGCCGAGGTCGTGCGGTGCGTGCTGCGCCTGTCGCCGGCGTGCATCGTCCCCGAGGTGATGATGGTGCGCCCCCAGGAGCTGGGAGCGGCGGGCGCCGCGTAGTAGGCTGGTGGACGGGTCGCCGTCGGCGCTACCGCCGACGCTGGCACGGCCCGGGCCGGGCATGCCTCCCGAGAGGGTGCCATCGCCGGATCCCGCGAGCGGTGCGGTCGGACGACTCCTCGATTCGCGCCCGTTCATCCGGGGTCGCCGCATCTCAAACATGCCGCGTGCTGGTCAGGATGCCGATCAGCATGCATGAAGCTCTGTCGGACACCGCCCACGACATGGCCTGGGAGATGTGGCGAGACCGCGCCCGCCGAGGCGACGTCAGCGTGCCGCGCTAGACCTCGAGCCGCTCGCGCTCGCGCTCACGGTCGCGCTCGTCGCGCGCCCCGGCATCGGGCTCGTCGCGGCCGAGCGCCTGCCTGACCGCGTCGCGGTAGCCGTCCCAGCGCCGGAACGGCCCCAGCCAGGCGCTCTGGCGCCGGGCGTGCGCCGGCCGAGGCGGAGCCGGTACGTCGATGCGCAGCGTGTCGGCGCGAAACTCGTCGTCGGCCCAGATGCTCGCCTCGAGCTGCGCGGTGAGCGTGCGCAGCTCCCGCTCGGTCGCGCTGCGGGCCCGCCTGCCCGCGCCGGTGAAGCCGTCCCATGCCCGCGCAAAGGAACGGAAGTCGGTCCGGCCGCCGCAGCGGTGGGCGGCGAGCATGGGGCACACGCCCCCGGTGCGATCGGTGTAGGCGCCCACGATGATCCGGTCGTAGCGCCGGATGCCCTCGAGCATCGCGACCCGCGTCTCGTAGGGGAGGCAGTCCACCACGGACCGCAGCCGCTGCGCCTCGCGACGCCGAGCGCGACGCAGCGTCATCGCGGCCCCGCGCGGCCTGCTCGCATTGATGTGAAGCTGAGCGTGCGCATCGTCTGTGGTCTGCGTCGAGGTTAAGCTTCGCGCCGCGCGTGCCCGTTTCGGGCCCGGCACCCCCCGTCCCTGGCATCACTTTGTAGCGCAGTCGCGCGACATTTCAAGAGCGGAGACGACATGAAGCTCGGGCTGCACTCCGGATACTGCCCCGTGGCCGCCCCGCAGGGGGAGCGCCTGCGCATGCTGCGCGACCTGGCCGAGATCGCTGCGTGAACGGCGCGCCACGCGCGCCTGTGCGGATATTCATCGGCGCCTTCGGCGACGCCGGGCACGCCTTCCCGGCGATCGCGCTGGCGGCGCGCCTGCGCGCGCGCGGCCACGAGGTCGCGCTCGAGACGTGGCACCGCTGGCAGACGCACGTCGAGGCGAACGGCATCCGCTTCTACGCCGCTCCGGAATATCAGGTGTTCCCGACCCGGGAGCGGCCGCTGAAGCCCTACGAGGCCGTCGTGCGCGCCATCGGCGAGACGCGCCCGTCGATCGCCGACTTCGCGCCGGACGTGGTGGTCAACGACGTGCTCACCCTCGCGCCGGCGCTGGCCGCCGAGCTCGAGGGCGTGCCGCTGGCCACGCTGGTGCCGCACTTCTACCCCCCCACTTCCCCCGGGCTGCCGCCGTACGGGCTCGGCGCGATGCCCGGCCGCGGGCCGCTGGGACGCGCGCTGTGGAGGGTGCTCGCGCGGCCCACTCAACTCGGCGTGGAACGTGGGCGCCGGGAGCTGAACGAGACGCGCCGGCGCGTCGGCCTGCCGGCCCTCGAGCGACCGTACGGCGGGATCAGCCCAGAGCTGTGCATCGTGGGCACGTTCCCCCAGCTCGAATACCCACGCCGGTGGCCCCCGGGCGTCCACGTCACCGGCCCGCTGATCTGGCAGCCGCCGGGCGGCGAGTCGGGATGGCCCGAGGGAGACGGCCCCCGCGTCCTGATCGCTCCGAGCACGGCGCAGGACCCCGACCAGAGCCTGCTGCGCGCGGCCCTCTCCGGACTCGCCCGCCTGCCGGTGCGCGTGCTCGCGGTGCGCCGGCCCGGCGGCCCGGCGCTACCGGAAGCGCCGAACGCGCGTCTCGTCGAGTGGGTGTCCTACGAGCACGCGATGCCCCGTGCGGACCTGGTCGTGTGCCACGCGGGCCACGGGACGCTTGCGACCGCCCTCGCGTGGGGAGCCCCGGTCGTGACGGTCCCGGCCGCGGGAGACATGGCCGAGAACGGCGCGCGGGCGCAGTGGGCGGGCACGGGGCTCAACCTGCCGGGGCGCTTCCTGTCGGCGGCGACGCTGCGCTGGACGGTCGCGCGGGCACTCGAGCGGCCCGCGCTCGCATCGCGGGCGCGGGAGCTGGCGAGCTGGGCCCGCACGCACGACGGCGCCGAGGCCGCGGCCCGGCTGGTCGAGCGCTTTGCGGCTACTCGAGCTTGCCGATCTTGAAGATCTTGGTCCCGCAGTCGGGGCAGGTCCCCTGGATGGCCGGGCGGCCGTTCTTCATGGTCACCTGCTTCGGATCCTGGATCTCGACCTTCTTCTTCTCCTTCACGCAGTAGCCCTGCGGCATCCGTCACCTCGTTTTCCGGGGCCGGGCACGGCCCTGTTGGCGTGGCACGAAGCTAGAGAGAGGGCCGGACGCCTTCGGCGGCGCCCCGTTGACGCGGCGTCAGGGAACGAACAGGCCCTGGGCCGCGAAGAGCGTGTTCGGCAGGGTCCCCACCTGGCCGTCACTGCCTCCGTCGAACACCCGAACCTGGTCCAGGGCCATGATCGCGCGCTTGCCTTCCATGATGGCGCCCCCGGGAACGATCGAGTTGAACGACGTTGTCACACCGCACCTGCCACCGATCGACGGACTGGCGGTGATCGCGCAGGATCCGGTGACAGGGAAGGGGATGTCAAGCATCGTTGCCGCATGCGTGCCCCCGCCCGGCGCCACCGCGTTGAACCGGTCGGTGATCCGCACAATGAACTCCGCCTGCACCTCGCCGGTGTAGTCGGCCAGGTCGCTTTGACGGCGAACATCCGTGATGTCCAGCTGGGCCTTGACGTCCGCCTCGCTCGCGGTGGTCGACGGATCCCCCGCCTGGACCGAGAGGCGTAGGAAACCGACGGAGTTGGCCGGATTGCCGTTGGCGTCCGGCGTGCCGACCGTCAGGTGCTGTGACGACTGCTGCGGCGACGAGCACGACGGGAATGCGAGCGGCGGCCCGTGGACGCGGTCCGGCACGGCGCACTCGTCGTAGGCCGCGACCAGCGACACCCGCAGCGGCGATGCCGACTTCGGGCGCGGGTAGCCCTGGCCGGGGGACACGACCGTCTCCTCGGTGTCGGAGTTGTCCGCTGGGTTGTCGTCGGCCTGAGGCGAGTCGACGCCGGCCTGGTTCACGATCGTGCCGGTCGCCGTCGGCACGACCTCGATCGTGACCGTGGCGGACGTCTGCTGGGCCATGTCACCGAGGTCGCACGTCACGGAACCCGCCAGGTGCAGGCAGCTGCCCTGCGTCGCCGTGGCCGAGACGAATTCGACGCTCGCCGGGAGCGTGTCCGTGACGGTCACCGGCGAGGCGGCGGAGGGCCCGTGGTTGGCGATCGAGAGCGTGTAGGTGAGATCCTCGCCGAGCGGTACCGGGTCCGGGCTGTCGCTCTTCACCAACTCGAGGTTCGCCGTGCGCGGGTCCTTCACGAGCAGCTCGACGTTCTGATCCGCGGCTGTTCCCTCACCCGAGCCCAGGCCTGCCTGGGGGTCGTTGTAGGCCAGCTCGCGGCCGATCGAGGCCAGCATCTCCTCGTTGAACGCCTGTGCCGAGCCGGGCGCCGGCGACTGGGCGTCCGAGGCCGCGTCGAGCACCGTCCCGAAGATCGAGAGCGTGCCGTCGAGGTTGTCCATCACCTCGATCGCGCGGTGCTGGACGGGCCAGTCCGCGGTGGCAGAGGTCTCGATCCCCCACCACACTCCGCCGCCGGAGCGGGTGAACGGCTCGATCCGGTTTTCGTGCGTGTGGCCTCCGACATAGGCGATCACGTGCGGGAAGCGCGTGAAGAGCTGTGAGATGGTCTCGTCCGTGCTCCCCGGCGGCCGCTGGCTCGGCTCGCCGAAGTGGAGCGGCGTCGACGAGCGTGGGTCGATGTCGCAGCCGGGGCTCTGGTCGTGCTCGGGCACGTCGCCGTGCGCGTGGTCCGTGCCGGTGCAGGGCCCCGCTGCCTCATCGGGCGCGTTCGAGCTCAGTGAGCGGATCGGGTGATGCCCGAACACCACGATCAGCTTGTCGGAGGCCGACGAGAACTGGAGCTCACGTTGGAGCCACTGGAACTGGGGATCGTCGACGTTCCCGTTCGCGGACTGTTCGACGATCCCGCCCTCCGAGAGCGTGTCGATCGAGATGAACCGGAATCCCGGCGCCTCCGGCGGGTCCCATGCGTAGTAGCTGGCGGAGAAGCTCGAGTTGATGTTCTCGTCCTCGTCCACGAACTCGTAGCCGTGGGCGTTGCTCTCGGCGTTGGCCGCGTACTCGGCCTTGATCTGGCGCTTGTTGATGAACCGCCGCAACGGGTCGGGCGGGACAAGCATGTGCGCGGACGACGGCGTCAGCAGCACCGAGGGGTCCAGGCCCGTGGGCGTGGAGGTCGTGCCGAGCGCCTTGAAGCAGCCCATGGCGATGTCCTCGAACGCCGCGTTGCCGTCCTCGTTGCCCTGCGCCAGCGCGTCGTGGTTCCCGTTGGTGACATAGCTCGGCACGTCCAGGCCGGCGGCCGTGAACGGCAGCTGCGCGCGGTCCATGAGGCCCGCATAGGCGGGCCAGTCCGACCAGGCCGCCTGCGGCGAGTCGGGGTCGTAGAAGTACGGGTTCGCGCCCTCGTCGTAATCGTCGTAGTCCTGCACGCCCGTGTACCTGGCGGCCTCGGCGAGGTTGGCCACGTTGGGCGGGAAGGCGGCGCAGCTCGGGTGCACGGCCGGGTTCCAGTCGGTCGGGTTGGTGCTGCCGCTGTTGGGGTCGACCGGGCCGCCCTCGAGCAGCGCCCGGGTCCACAGGATCTCGTTGCGCTGCATGTTGTCGGCCTGGTCGCCCGTCGCCAGCGCGAAGTCCATCGCCGCCCGGCTGCCGTCGCCCTGCTGCACCGGGCTCGCGCCCGCGAACAGGTTCATCTGGCGGATCGACCAGTCGATGATGAACGGCTGGAGCGCCTCCTGGGGGCGCCAGGCGGAGGCAGCAAAGCCCGACGGGTCCTGGTCGAGGAACTCGACCCTCGCGGGCGACTCCTCGTCGGCGAGCTGGAAGTCGGTCAGCTGGCCGAAGTAGGACAGGGACCGGCGACGGTTCTCACGGCCGGCCTGCGCGTCGGGGATCAACGGATCCGACTCGCCGGCACCGTCACGCACGACGTACGAGCCGTTGACGGGCTGGCTGTCGAGGGTCGCGTAGCCGTTTGCGGGGTCGGCGCCGGCGATCACGCGCTCGAGGGTCGTGTGGCCGGCGACGTCCGAGAACAGATGCGTGGCCTCGGCCACCGCCGCCAGCCCGAGCACCCCGACCAGCGACACGACAGCGGCCACGAGAGACACACGTGACGACCTCTCGATCCGCCCACTCCCCAATTGACGAAACGGCATTCCTCTCCCCTACTTTCGCGGGAGGCTACCACGCGAGCGGCCGCAATCAAAGGCCACCTCTACTAGAGACCCCGGGCGAGTTCCGCCACCAGCCGCGCGGAGCAGTTGGTGCCCTCGAGGTCCTCGGCCGTGTCCCCGGCGAGCTGACGAGCGGTCTGCCCCTCCGAATACAGCGCCTCGGGCTTGCGCCGCGCGAGCGATGCGATACGGCGCGCGCCCGCGACGGCGCGCCGCTGTGCGGCCCGACCCGGAGTGGCGCGGCGACCCGTGAGGCGCAGCCCCAGCCGCCGGCAGTAGGTCCGGATCGCGTCGTACCCGGCCTCGGCGGCCGCCCGCTCGACCGCGGTCAGCCGCTGCGGCTGCACACGTTCAGGCCGATCGGGCTCCGACGAGCCGCACGCGACCATGCCACAGATGAGGGCCAGAACGGCGCCCGCGCGCAAGCTCATGAGAGGCGGACTCGACACGAAGCGAAAGTATGGTGGCGCTGAGAAAAGTCGTTCACGGCGCGTCGAACGCGATTAGGATGGGCTCGATGCCACGATTGCAGGGGGTACTCCGTGGCCCGGTCCCACCGCGCGCTGGGTTGACGCTCGTGCTCGTGGCGCTCTTCGCCTGGGTGGCACCCGCGGCAGCGACGCCCGTGTTCCTGTCCCCGATCGACATCTCCGACGCCGGGGAGGACGCATTCGAGCCGCAGGTCGCGGTGGACCCGAGCGGCAACGAGCACCACGTCTGGACGCGTTTCGACGGGGCCAACACGCGCATCCAGTACCGGTTCCGCGACCAGATCGGCAGCTTCAGCGCGGTGCAGACCCTGTCGGCCGCGGGGCAGGACGCGTCGCAGCCCGCCATGGACGTCAACGCCGCCGGCGACGTGGTGGCGGTGTGGACCCGTTCGGACGGCAGCCACCTGCGCGTCGAGGCCGCCGTGCGACCCGCGGGCGGCCCTTTCGGCGGAACGCAGATCGTGTCCGTCGCGGGACAGGCCACCGACCAGCCGCGCGTGTCGATCGACGACTCGGGCAGGGCGGTCGCCGCGTGGGTCAGCTACGACGTCGGCACCGGCGGCACAGGTCGCATCCAGGCGGCCGTGCGCCCACCGAGCGGTAGCTTCGGCGCCGCTCAGACCATCTCCGACGAAGGACAGGTCACGGTCGACCCGCAGGTCGAGAGCGGCCCCGCGGTTGACACGAACGCCGTCGTCGTCTGGAGCCGGTCCGACGGCTCGACCCTGCGCGTGCAGAGCGCCCGGCGGCGCGACGTGGTCGGTTTCCCGCGCCCGAGGGCGGCGAGCCCGCTGACGGTCTCGCTGGTCCCGGCGTACAACGAGTGCACGTCGGCGAACCGGACCCACGGCCCGGCGCTCGCGTTTCCCTCGTGCAACCCACCGGTGCGGACCTCCTCCCCGCTCACCGTCGGAACGCCCGACGCGAACGGCGCCGTGGCAAACTCGACCGCCTCCGTGCGTTACGCCGTGATCTCGGGCGATCCAATCACCACGGCGGACGAGGCCGACGTCAAGGTCAGCGTCAGCATCACCGACGTCCGCAACCATCCGAGCCTGTCCGACTACACGGGCCGCCTGCTGCTGACGTCCCCGCTCCGGATCACCGACCAGGACAACGCTCCCGAGCGGCCGGAACCGGGCACCACCCAGGAGCGGCCGTTCCAGCTCCCGCTGCAGTGCTCCGCCACCGTGGACACCACGCGCGGCGGCCAGTGCACCCTCACGACGACCTACGACTCGGTCATCCCGGGAGCGGTCACCGAGCGCATCCGGGCGATCTGGGCGCTGGGGCAGGTCGAGGTGAGGGATGCCGGCCCCAACGGGAGCGGCTACGCATCGTGCCCGCCCACGTGCGGAGACGGCGACGAGACCGTCTTCATGCGCCAGGGCATCTTCATCCCATAGCGCGAACGGTTCCCCCAAATCGGGGGTTGTTTTCTGGGCGCATACCTGTATAGGATCGCCCGCAGCCGCTGGTAAGGCGGTTGAAGGACGCTCGCGACCGGGAGGCATCGCGAGAAGCCACGGAGGCAGGGAGCCTTGAGGCAACGCTGGATGCGAGGGAGGATTTGGGGGTTGACCGCGGCGATCGCCGCGGTCGTGGTGATGGCGTTGCCATCCACCGCGTCGGCGTTCGACGCCAAGCTGAAGCGCTACCCGTACCTGACCGACCTCGTCGGCACGTCAGTGATGGTCAACTTTGGCACCGACATCACCGCGACCAGCGCGGTCGTGAAGTACGGGCTCGCGGGCGGCACCTGCGACACGAACACCGCCACCGCGACGCGGACCTTCATCCTGGTCAACGGAGTCTCCGAGTACCAGTGGAAGGCCCAGCTCACGGGCCTGGCGCCTGACACCGACTACTGCTACCGCCCCTATTTCGGCAGCGCACAGCTCGACCTGCTGGGCACCGACGCGTCGCCGGTCTTCCGCACCCAGGTGCCGGCCGGCTCGTCCACGCCCTTCAAGTTCGCCGTGTTCGGGAACTGGGGCAAGACCACGGCGGCCGGCAACCCGCATCAGGTCAACGTGATCTCCCAGATCGCGCAGAGCGGCTCCCGGTTCGCGGTCACGGCCGGCGACAACGCCTACGAGGCCGGCAGCCAGAAGAGCTACGGCGACCTCTACCAGACCGGCGACAACACGAGTGCCGTGTTCGGGCCCGACTACTGGAAGGTCGCGGGCGCGTCGCTCCCGCTGTTCCCGACGACCGGCAACCACGACCACAACAACAACGTGATCCTCACCAACTGGCCCCAGGACACGGCCGTCGCCACCTCCGGTGGTCGCTATCAGACCGACACCTACTGCTGCACGAACGGCACCACGCAGGCCGACTACCCCAGCACCTGGTACGCGTTCGACGCCGGCCTGGCCCGCTTCTACGTGCTGGAGACCGCCTGGGAGAACCAGAACGTCGGTACCGCCGACCTCTTCAAGAACGACTTCGACAACCACTGGGGACCGAGCTCGCCGCAGTACCAGTGGCTGAAGAACGACCTCGAGACCCATCCCAGAGCGGTCAGGTTCGCCTTCCACCATTTCCCGATGTACTCGGACCAGTCCGGCACCAGCTCCGACACCTGGCTCCAGGGCGCCTCGTCGCTCGAGGGGCTGCTGAAAGTCCACGACGTGACGGTCAACTTCGCGGCTCATTCCCACAACTACCAGCGCAACAGCGCCCCGGCCGGGGGGGTCCCCAGCTACGTGACCGGCGGGGGCGGCGCAAACCTCGAGTCGATCGGCAACCACACCGCCGGCTGCAGCGCCCTCGACCAGTACGGGCTGGGCTGGAGCAACGTCAACGACACGCCCCACGCCTGCGGTGCCGCGCCGCTTCCCACCGCCAAGGACCAGGTACACCACTTCCTGCTCGTGAGCGTGAGCGGCACGTCGGTGACGGTCACGCCGACCGACGAGCTCGGCAGAACTTTCGACCCTGTCACCTACAACGCTCCGGCCCAGGACGCCAACCTGTCGCTGACCAAGACCGACGCGCCGGACCCGGTGCTGCTGGGTCAGGAGCTGACCTACACCCTGACGGTCAACAACGCCGGTCCGCGGGCCGCCACGGCGACGCAGCTAACCGACACGCTGCCCGCCAACGTGATCTTCGACTCCGCGACCCCGTCGCAGGGCAACTGCTCGCAGTCGAGCGGCACCGTCACGTGCCAGCTCGGCACGGTCGCCAGCGGCGCCAATGCGACCGTCCAGATCAAGGTCCGGCCGCAGGCCAGTGGCAACATGACCAACACCGCCACCGTGGCGTCGAGCGTCAACGACCCCAGCACCGGCAACAACACCGCGAACGCCACGACCACGGTCAACCCGGCCGCGGACCTGGCGGTGTCGAAGACGGACTCTCCCGACCCCGTAGCAGTCGGGCAGCAGCTCACGTACACGGTCGGGGTCCAGAATCTGGGGCCCTCGAGCGCAACGGGTGTGACTCTCACCGACACGCTCCCGGCCGGGGTGACGTTCAACTCCGCCACGCCGACGCAGGGAAGCTGCTCGCAGTCGGCCGGCACGGTCACGTGCTCTCTCGGGACGGTCGCGAACGGCGCGACCCCGAGCGTCTCGATCAAGGTCACGCCCCAGAACGTCGGCTCGATCACGAACCAGGCCAACGTGACCTCGCTCACCGGCGACCCGAACCTGCCCAACAACGGGGCCAGCGCCGAGACCGCGGTGAACCCGTCGGCGAACCTTGCGCTGACGAAGACCGACGCTCCCGACCCCGTGCTGGTCGGGCAGCTGCTCACCTACTCCCTGGCCGTCACCAACGCCGGGCCATCCGGCGCCACAGGCGTGACCCTGACGGACACGCTGCCGAGCGGAGTGACGTTCGACTCGGCCACAGCTTCGCAAGGCACCTGCGGCGAGTCGTCGGGCACCGTCACGTGCTCTCTGGGCACGATCAACAACGGAGGCAACGCCACCGCCACGATCAAGATCAGGCCCCAGGCCCAGGGCTCGATCACGAACACCGCAAGCGTCGCATCCGATGCGATCGACCTGATCCTGGCCAACAACTCGGCGAGCGCGGCCACGACCGTCGATCCGGTTGCGGACCTCGCGGTGACGAAGACCGACTCCCCGGACCCGGCGCTGGTCGGGCAGGAGCTCACCTACACGGTGGGCGTCCAGAACTCCGGGCCGTCCGCCGCGACGGGCGTTTCCCTGAGCGACACGCTGCCCGCCGGCGTCACGTTCAACTCCGCCACGCCGTCGCAGGGCAGTTGCTCGCAGTCGGCCGGCACCGTCACGTGCCCGCTCGGCACGATCGCCAGCGGGGCCGGCGCCAGTGTTCAGATCAAGGTCACGCCGCAGTCCACGGGCTCGATCACGAACACGGCCAGCGTCACCTCGAGCATCAGCGACTCGAACTCGGCGAACAACTCCGCGACCGCCGCCACGGCAGTGGACCCGGCCGCCGACCTGTCGCTGACCAAGTCCGACTCGCCTGACCCGGTGCTCCAGGGACAGGAGCTGACCTACACGCTCGACCTCAGCAACGCCGGGCCCTCGAGCGCCACCGGGGTGAGCGTCAGCGACACGCTGCCCGCCGGCGTCACGTTCAACTCCGCCACACCGTCGCAGGGCAGCTGCTCGCAGTCGGCCGGCACGGTCACGTGCCCCCTCGGCGCGATCGCCAGCGGGGCCGGCGCCAGCGTTCAGATCAAGGTCACCCCCCAGTCGACCGGATCGATCGCGAACACGGCGAGCGTCTCTTCCAGCGTCAGCGATCCCAACCAGGCAAACAACTCCGCGGGAGCCACGACGACGGTCGATCCGGTCGCCGACCTCGGGCTGACGAAGTCCGACGCCCCGGACCCGGTG
>JBOGZM010000105.1:0-3454 GCA_050697255.1 Solirubrobacterales bacterium | reverse complement strand
GAGCTGTTGCGTTGATCGCCTGAGGCCGCCGTGCATAAGGTGGCCCACGTCAAAATGCGTGGGTTCGCGCCCCCTGAGTGCAGGGGCCAATGACGGTGAGACGGCCGCCGGCGTTCTACACCCGTGCGGCCGGCGCGCGGGCCGGCGACCTGCGCGTGAACGCGTCCAGCGGCTCGATCTGCCACGGGTCCTCGGGGCCGGGGTCCGAGCGCAGCCAGCGGCGCGCGTCGCGCTGGCCCATGCGGATCAGCTCCTCGATGAACTCGCGGTCGAAGAACAGGTAGCTCAGCAGCTCGCCGTGCGTGGGGCTCTCGCCGCCCAGCAGGCGGTTGAGCAGCGGGAAGTCGGGCGACCGCAGCCCCTTCAACCCGCCGTAGCGGTCACGGAACACCTCCGTCGCCAGGCGCCCGATCGCGCCCCGCTTCTCCGGCGCGATGAATATGTAGGGGATGCAGCGGTAGGGCGGCTTGCCGCGCGCGGCGCGGTAGCGCTCCGTGGGCTGGTCGGTGGCGCGGCGGCCGGAGCGGTCGCGACGCTCCTGGATGCCGTTCCCGCGCTCGGCGAAGAACATGTTGATGTTGCCGAGGATGCGCATGTCCTCGACGACCGGGTCGACCAGCATGCCCTGCAGGACGTGCAGCGCGCCGTCGCCGAAGTCGGGCGGCTCGGAGTCGTGGCGGCCGGGGCGCTTCGAGGGCTCGGCGACCGAGTCCGTCGCGATCACGATCAGCCGCTCGGCGCCCAGGTCGAGCGCCGGCTTGATCGGCGTGTTCAGCCGCGTGCCGCCGTCGAAGTACCAGCCGCGGGCCTCGCTCGGGTGCTCGACGCGCACGGACGGGAAGAGGATCGGGATCGCCGCCGAGGCGCGCACGTGCTGGTCGTCGAGGCGCGTGGTGACGTAGTCGATCGCGTGCGACTTGTGCTTGATCCGCTCCGCGTGGCCCTCGACGAACACCACGGTCCGCCCGCTGCGGGCCGCGGTCGCCACCGTGGCGACGATCTCCACCACGTCGTTGTCCACGTTGCGGTGCACCGCGTCCCAGTCGATCCACCGGTCGAGATTGCGCTCGAACGGCTTCGGGTCCAGCAGGCTGGGGAGCCGCATCCCCGGCAGCGAGAGGATCTCGCCCGCGTAGCGCAGGAACGTCAGCGGAGCCTGGCGCAGCAGGATCGGGCGGATGATCGTGCTCTTGCTGACCTCGCGCCAGCGCCGCAGCCCGCCCTCGCCCGCCTCGTCGGCCGGCAGGTGCTCGCTGGCGGCCATGTAGGCGGCGTTCACGGCGCCCACGGAGGTCCCTATATAGATAGAGGGCCGCTTGCCCCGCTCGGCCAGCGCCGGGCCCAGCACCGCCATCACGCCGGCCTCGTACGCACCCCGCGCTCCACCGCCGGACAGCACCAGACCGATGCGGCTGCTCTCGGGCACCGCTCCGTTCGTGTTCGATTGCTCCATTCCTTAGCTCTTTCGGCAGGTTGACCGCCGAACCTTTGACGGGTATATGCTCCGCAAACCGGTTTCATAGACGATCGAGGGAGAAGAATGGCTGCAAGAACGAAGGCCGCGAAGACGACGGCCAGGAAGGCCGGGAAGGCCGCCGCGGGCGCCCGCGCGAACCCTTACGTGCAGCGGTTCATCGAGGACCCTGAGCTGCGCGACAACGTGCGGGCCGCCGTCGACCACGCGCGGCACGCCTACAAGCGCATGTCGAACGGCAAGGGGCCGGCGAAGGCCCTGATGGAGGACCGCAAGCTCCACAAGGAGCTGCGCGAGACCGCCGACTCCCTGAAGGAGGCCGGGGAGCAGCTGCGCGGCAAGCGGCGGAAGCGCCACCGGGGACGCAAGCTGTTGATGCTCGCCATGCTCGGCGCTGCAGCGTTCCTGATCGTCAACGAGGGGGCCCGCAAAGCGCTCCTGGACAGGATCTTCGGCGCCGAGGAGGAGTTCGAATACACCTCCACGACGTCGCCCTGAGGCTGCACTTCACGAGGATGATGCGTGCGAGGGCGCCCGCCGGGCGCCCTCGCCGCGTTCGGCCAACCCACGGCCTATAGGCTTCGCGCCGCGATGGCCCACTCCGTCGAGATCCTGCTGCCCGCGATGCGCTACGTGTTCGCGCTCGACGAGCACGGCAACGCCGACCCCCAGCCCGCCTCCTCGTCCGCGGAGGGCTTCCTCACATATAAGAGGCTCCAGAAAGAGGGCCGCGTGGCCGGCATGATCGCGATCCCGAACTGCTGCCTGATCCGCGCGAGCGAGGACTACGTCGTCGACCCCGGGGTGATCATGCAGGGCGCGCCCGTGAGCGGCGCGCTGCGCAAACGCGGCATCGAGCCGCACGACACCAAGGTGATCCTGACCCACACGCACTTCGACCACGTGCAGGCGCTGATCGAGTTCACGCAGCGCGAGACGTACGTGCACGAGATCGAGCTGGAGGCCCCCTACACCGCGATCGAGCAGAACAAGCTCGACATGGTGCGCGTCGAGAAGCTGACCGGCGAGGAGGGCGAGGTCGAGCCGGGAGTGCGCTGGATCCGCACCCCCGGCCATTCGAACGGCCTGATCTCGCTGCTGGTCGACACCGACGACGGCCTGGTGGTGATCGCGTCCGACTGCGTCGGGCCGCTGCCCGAGTACTTCGAGAACATGGACTTACCACAGGATTTCGGCCCCGAGCGCGACGAGCTGCTGCGCCAGTGGGCGCGCATCAAGGACCTCGACCCGCACGCGGTGATCCCCGGGCACAACCCGCCGGTCGTGCTGAGCTGAACACGCGACGGGCCCGCCTGGCGGCGGGCCCGTCCGGTACGAAGGGCGCCTCCCCGGGGCGAGGCCCTCCCGGCGCGCGCTACGCCCGCGCCTCGTACACGTTGGTGAACGGGTCCACTGTTGCCCTGAGGGAGGATCCGGATGTGTCTCGATCGGCGCGATCCTACTCCCGCCCCGCGGCATGTGAAGTGACTCCGGTCACACGGCCACAAGGCCGCAATTTCCGGGCAAAGCCGGCAGGTTGGCCCTTGACAAGCCTTGTGCGATACCGCATAATCGCCCCCACAGCACGCGGGCGGATAGATCGAAAGGTCCCCGCCCGCGGGCTTTTTCTAGATGTTGCGCTCTTGGGGAGGGCGACTAGGGGCGACGCCGGGCCCCCACCGGTTTTGGGCGACCGGTGGGGAGCCCTTTCGCCTGTACGCGAGCGCGCTTCCACGCGGGGAACCGGCCGCTACTTTCGCCTTCCGCGCTAGGGTCGACTGGAGATGCGCCGCCTCGCCCTCTTCACGACGCTGACCCTGTTCGCCTGCGCGCTGCTTGCCCCCGCGGCCTCCGCGCGCCTGGCGGTGGTGGCGAACGGCAAGACCAAGGTGAAGGTGGTCGACCTCGGTCGCAAGAAGGTGGTCGCGCGCCCCGACGTCGGCCTGCCGGCCCGCGGGGTGGCGCTGACGCTCGACGGCC
>JBOGZM010000104.1:0-4022 GCA_050697255.1 Solirubrobacterales bacterium | reverse complement strand
GTCGATGATGAACTCGTCGCGTTCGATCACGCCGGGCTCGAGCAGGTAGTGGATGGACGAGATCGGGAAGTTGCCCGATCCGATCCCGCGGATCGGCTGGTCCTCGACCATGCGCCAGCCGATCTTCCAGATGTCGGTGCGGCCACTGCCTCCCTCGACCGTGGTGACGCGATCGCGCGTGTCGAGCCCTGCGAACGAGGCGAAGTAGATGATCATCGTCATCAGGCCGAGCGCGGCCACCACGAGGGTGCGCCCCCGCCACCGGCCGGCCAGCAGGCAGGCCGCGATCAGCGCGACGAAGAGCGCCACCAGCCCGCCGCGCGAGACCGTGTAGACGATGCCGGCCAGGAACAGCACCGCTGCCGACCCGGCCGCGACGCGCAGCGCCGCCTCCTTCGTGATCGCCGCCAGGACCCCGGCGAACACCGTCCCGGCGACCAGCAGCGCGGCCAGCTCGTTCGGGTCGCCGATCGTCCCGGAGATGCGGACGGTGAGGTCGTCCTCGTAGGTGGGCGGGCTCAGCATCGCGGGCACCGTCGCGACCGTGGCGCCCGCGAGCCAGGCCCATGCGACCCACGTGGCGTGCTTTCGCTGACGCACGGCGGTGTAGACGATCAGGAACAGGATCATGTTCTGGAAGTACCGCGACGACGTGTCGAGCGCCTGCTTCGGAACCTCCGCCCACGACGCGCTCAGCACCGCCCAGCTCAGGAACAGCACCAGGATGAACGTGAACTGCGGGTGCTGGGAGACGAAGCTCTCGTCCTTCACCCTGCGGGTCGAGATGTGGGCCAGCCAGGACACCATCAGGAGGAAGCCGGCCACCTTCAGGAAGCTGAACGACTTGTCCTCCGTGACCAGCAGCAGCTCGAGGAACGACAGGAAGGTGAACGCGCACAGGCCGAGGGTCACGTCGACCAGCACGATTGCGACGAAGGCGAGCCCGAACGCGCCCGCCAGCGCGTACTTCGGGTTGTAGCCGGCCGCCACGCCCATCAGGACGGCGGCGCCGATCAGGATCAGGTACCAGGCGCTCGCGGGCAGGTCCGGCGCCCGCGGCCACAGGGGCCGGGACCCCCCTCGCAGGACGCCGGCCGGCAGTCCGCGCAGCGACGCCATCGCGGAGGGCTAGCGCGTGAGCGCGGTGGGCCGCGCCTGCGGCTCTTCCGGCATCCGCACCGGTCGTTCCGTGTAGTAGCCGTACTCGGCCGTGGGACTGACGCCCACGAGCGCGAACCCGGCGGGCCTGATCCGGTACTGCCCCAGCAGCTCACCGAGTCGCGTGAGCTTGTTGATGTGGGTGCGTCCCAGCCGCACGACGATCAGCACGTCGTCGGTCATCTGCACCAGCGGCAGCGCGTCGATCACCTCGGTCAGCGGCGGCGAGTCGATGATCACGATGTCGGCCATCTCCTTGGCCTCGTCGACGAGGCTGTGGGCGGCGGGGAGCGAGAACTGGTCGGCCATCCACTCGCCCGCGCGGTCCACCAGCAGCAGCTTCAGGTTCTCGCCGTAGGCCTCGGTCGTCAGGAGCGCCTCGCTCAGGGGCAACCCGTCGATCAGGACGCTTGCGATGCCGCGCGTGGCCCGCACGCGCAGCGCGCCGCCGATCTTCGGCCGGCGCAGGTCGGCCTCGATCAAGATCACGCGCTTTCCGGCGAGCGCGAAGGAGGCGGCGAGGTTGAGCGCTGTCGTGGTCTTGCCCTCCGCGGGGCCGGCGCCCGTGATCATCACCGAGCGGGCGCGGCCGGTCTCGGCGCCGCGCGGCGCGCTGAGCGTCGCGCGCAGCGTCCGGTAGGCCTCGACACCCGCGGGCGAGAGCTGGTGTGGTGCGACCACCTCGCGGCTGCGGCCGCGGTTCTCCTCGGGGATCCGGGCCAGCACGGGCAGGCGATACAGCGCTCGCAGCTGTTCCTCGCGGCGCAGGCGCGGGTCGAGCGTCTGGGCGGCGAACGCGCCGCCGATGCCCAGCACGAGGCCGGCCACGATGCCCGCGAAAAGGCTCAGGTTGCGTTTCGGCCACGACGGGGAGGTGGGCCTGTCCGCGCGCGTGTCGACGCGCAGCGTCGGGTTGTCCCCCGCGCGCAGGGTGCGCAGGCCGGCCAGCTCGACCCGCAACGGGTCGGCCGCCGCTCCGGGCGCCTCCTGGATGGTCTTCACGCGCGGCTCGAGCGCCTTGATGCGCTTGTCCACCTGATCGTGGAACTTCTCGGTGCGGACGGCGACGGCCGCCTCCGCGACGGTATTGGCGAGGTTCTGCGCCGAGACGGCGCTGGTCCCCTTCGCAGTGACGGCCACGAGGTTGCTCTGGGCGATCGGCTCCGCCTTCACGTCCTTCAGCAGCGAGCGGGGGCTGCGCTCTGTCCGCAGCTGCTCCTTCGCGGCCCGGCCGACGTCGATCGTGGTGATGAGGCCGGCGGCGGTCGTCACGTCCCTGGTCGGGTCGCTCGACGCCGTGATCTCGCCCAGGGTGGCGAGCGTGGCGTTGTCCCTCGGGACGGGGGTGACGAGCAGGGTGGCGCGCGCCTCGTAGGTCTTCTCGGCGGTGCCCACGTAGAGGCCCGCGGCCAGCGTCGTGACGAGCACCGTCAGGACGATCACCTTGAACCGCTCGCGGATCGTCTGCACGTAGCGGCGCAGGCCCTGCTGCTCGCCTGACGGAACCAGCCACTCGGCAGTCTGTGTCTGGCTGGAGTCGATCAAATCCGTTTGGAGGTACCCCGGGAGACACAAAGGATAGCCCGGCGCGAGCGGGCACCCTCAGGTTCACCGGTGGGGGTCGTCGGGAGAGGACGAGTCTGCACGATGCGGGCTGCCACGATCCTTCTATCGGCAGCCGCCTCTCATAAAATCAGTTTCCCGGCCGCACGTCCATAATTTCTTGCATCCACGCGGGTTCCCCGGGCGCCTGAAGCGCGGCGCGCGGGAGCCGGCACCACCGGAGGGGTGGCAGAGCGGACGAATGCGGCGGTCTTGAAAACCGCTGTCCCGGGTCGACCGGGACCGTGGGTTCGAATCCCACCCCCTCCGCTTAAATCAGGGATGGCTGCGCACTTTTGGTGGCTCAGGCCCGACCTCACCGATCCCGAGGCGCTACGGTCGGCGCTCCGGTCCCTCGGCAGGCGACCCGGCACGGGCATCCTGAGACGGACGCTCGACCGGCGCACATTCACGCTCACGGAGTCCGAGCTCGAGCGGCGCTTCCTGCCACTGGCCGCCCGCGCCGGCCTCTCGCGGCCGGAGACCGGGCGGGTCGTGAACGGCTTCAAGGTGGACTTCTACTGGCCGGACCTGGGCCTGGTCGTGGAGACGGACGGCCTGCGCTATCACCGCACGCCGGCGCAGCAGGCTCACGACCGCCAGCGCGACCAGGCGCACGCCGCCGCCGGTCTCACGGCCCTTCGGTACACGCACGCCCAGATGACCACGGAGCCTGAAAGCGTGCGCGTCACGCTGGCCGCCGTCACCCGCAGCCTCCGAGATACTGCCCCCGGATGACAGCTCGCTGCGAATGGGCGCCGGCCGGTGACCCTCTCTACCTCGCCTACCACGACGAGGAGTGGGGAGTCCCGTCCCACGACGAGCGCCACCTGTACGAGATGCTGACGCTGGAGGGCGCTCAGGCCGGCCTCTCGTGGGCCACGATCCTGCGCAAGCGGGAGGGATACACAAAGGCCTTCGCGGGCTTCGACGCCGAGCGGGTGGCGCGCTTCGGCGCCCGGGACGTCGAGCGCCTGCTGGCCGATCCCGCGATCGTGCGCAACCGCCTGAAGGTGGAGTCGACGGTCGCGAACGCGCGCGCCGTCGTGGCGCTGCGCGACGCCGGCGAGACACTGGACGGCCTGCTCTGGAGCTTCGTCGGCGGCAAGTCACGGCGCAACAGGTGGCGCACGCTTGCCGAGCTCCCGGCGCAGACGGAGGAGTCGCGCTCGATGAGCCGCGAGCTGAAGCGGCGCGGCTTTCGCTTCGTGGGCCCGACGGTCTGTTACGCGCTGATGCAGGCCGTGGGAATGGTCAACGAC
>JBOGZM010000103.1:0-2972 GCA_050697255.1 Solirubrobacterales bacterium | reverse complement strand
CTGCGCGGGCACCCAGTTCGACCCGCGGCTCGTGCAGCTGTTCTGCGACCACGTGCACCCCCAGGTCGGCGATTGGGCAGTGGAGCGCTCCGAATGGTCGCCGGCCACGCCCGCGCAGGTGCCGGCGCCGATACCCGAGTAATCCGCGCCCCGCCGGGGAACAACAGTTGAACACGGTGGTACCGTGGTTGGTGACTTTCAGCACGAGACCGGCTGTAGGCCAGATAGGAGGAGAACCCTCTAGCAAACGTCCGTAGGGACGCCGGCGGAGACCCCGCAGGCGCCGTGTAGGGCTTGGTGGAGATCCCGCCGGGTCATGAGACAGGAGGCGGACGCCTTGGCAACACGCGAGCTGCCGGCGCACGAGACTGCGCCGCGAACCCGGAGCGAGCACCTCACGCGCGACGACCGCGCGAGGCTCCTCCGCTACATGATGTTGATGCGCTTCTCCGAGGAGCGCGCTCTGACTCTCTACCGGCAGGGCAAGGTGCCGGGGTCCTTTTACGACGGGCACGGCCAGGAGGCGATCTCTGCCGGCTCGGCGTACGTGCTCGGCCCGCGGGACCGGATCTGCATCCTGCACCGGGACCTTGCCGCGCACTTCATCCGCGGGGTGACCCCGGACCGCTACCTGGCCAACTTCATGGGCCGCGCAGGCGGCGTCACCAGCGGGCGTGACGGCAACATGCACTTCGGCGACCGTCAGCTCGGCTGTGTCGGCATGGTCTCGATGCTGCCCGACATGGCACCGGTGGCGACCGGCATGGCACTGTCCTTCAAGATGCGCCGCGAGCCGCGTGTCGCGATGACCTACTTCGGCGAGGGCTCGACCGCGAACGGCCAGTGGCACGAGGCAATGAACTTCGCCGGCATCCACCGCCTGCCGGTCGTCTTCCTGCTCGAGAACAACCGGTTCGCGTACTCGACGCCGAACGAGCTCGAGTTCGCGGTCGACCCGGTGCAGCGCGCCGGCGGCTATGGCTTCGCCGGCGTGTCGGTGGACGGCAACGACGTCGAGGCCGTGTTCGAGGCCGCGCGGGTGGCGGCCGATCGAGCGCGGGAGGGGGAAGGCCCGACGCTGATCGAGTGCCACACGATGCGCATGCACGGTCACGGCGCGCACGACGACATGTCCTACGTCCCGCCGGAGCTGTTCGAGGAGTGGAAGCAGCGTGATCCGATCGACACCTACGCCGCGTGGCTCGTGGCGGAGCAGGACTTCCGCCCCGATGAGATCGAAGCGCTGCGCGCGTCGGTGAAGGCCGAGGTCGACGAGGCCGCCCGTACGGCGCTCGCCTCGCCCATGCCCGATCCGGACACCGCGCTCGATGGTGTGTTCGCCGATCGGTTCGAGCCGCTCGGCGATGGCGACGCGCCCTGGAGCCGGTGGAACAACAAACCGTCCGCCGGCAAGCCGGCGGACGGGTTGGGTGAGGGCAACGGCGACGGGAGACCGCACCATGGCTGAGATGACATATCTCGAAGCGATCTCGGATGGTCTCCGGGAGGAGATGCGCCGGGACGACGCCGTGTTCTGCCTGGGCGAGGACATCGGCGTGTTCGGCGGCGCCTTCAAGGTGACGGCCGGATTCCACGAGGAGTTCGGCGCAGATCGCGTGCTGGACATGCCGCTGGCCGAGAACATCATCATCGGCGCGGCCGTCGGCGCCGCGGTGGAGGGGATGAAGCCCGTCTGCGAGATGCAGTTCGCCGACTTCATCGCGTGCGGGTTCGACCAGCTCGTCAACGTGGCCGCGAAGCTCCACTACCGCCAGGGCCTGGCCGTGCCCATCGTCGTGCGGCTGCCGTCCGGCGGCGGCTTCTCCGGCGGCCCCTTCCATTCCCAGAACCCCGAGGCGTGGTTCCTGCAGGCACCGGGCCTGAAGGTCGTGGCGCCGGCCACCGCGGCGGACGCGAAGGGGTTGCTGGTGAGCGCGATCAGGGATCCGAACCCGGTCATCTTCCTGGAGCACAAGCACCTGTACCGGCGTGCGCGCGGAGACGTGCCGGACGGAGAGCACGCAGTGCCGATCGGAGAGGCGCGGGTCGTGCGGGAGGGCGACGAGATGACGATCCTGGCCTACGGGTCCACCGTCGCCCTGGCGCAGCAGGCCGTCGAGGAGCTGGGCGAGGACGTCGAGATCGTGGACCTGCGGACGCTCTGGCCGCTCGACCGCGACACGGTCCTGGGCAGCACGCGGAAGACCGGCAAGGTGCTCGTCGCGCACGAGGCCACGCGGGCGTGCGGGGTGGGAGCCGAGCTGTCGGCGCTGATCGCCGAGGAGGCGTTCGAGGACCTCGATGCCCCCGTGCGCCGCCTGACCGCGCCCGACGTCCCGATCCCGTTCAGCCCGCCGCTCGAGCAGCGGGTGCTCCCCGGGCTCGATGACATGAAGGAGGCCGCCCGTGAGCTCCTCGCATACTGAGCAGACGACGCACGTCGAGGTGACGATGCCGCAGATGGGCGTCTCGGTGGTGGAGGGGACGATCGTGAAGTGGCACAAGCACCCGGGCGACTGGGTCGAGGCCGACGAGACGGTCTGCGAGATCTCGACCGACAAGATCGACACCGAGCTGCCCTCGCCCGCAAGCGGGCGGCTCGTGCGGATCCTCGCCGAGGAGAACGCGACCGTCGGGGTCGGGACAGTCCTCGCGGAGATCGATACGGGGGCCCAGCCCGGCCAACCACACGCGGCCGAGGCGAACGGCGAAACGGCGAACGGTGAAACGGCGAACGGCGAAGCGGATCGGTCCCACGTCATCTCTCCCGTGGTGCGCCGCGTCGCTGACGAGCACCAAGTCGACCTCTCGCAGGTCACGGGCACGGGTGTCGGGGGCCGCATCCGCAAGAAGGACGTACTGGAACACATAGCCGTTCGTCTGCAAGCAGACGAACGGGTCCCGGGCGGGACGGCCCCCGAGCGTCCCATGCACACCGAGTCCCCGTATCGGCCCGAGCCGGCGCCTACGCC
>JBOGZM010000102.1:0-3057 GCA_050697255.1 Solirubrobacterales bacterium | reverse complement strand
GGCCGGCGCCGCCACGACGGAGCAGGTCGAGTTCACCGCCAGGTACTCCAAGCGGGACCGCAACAAGGAGCGCGGCGGAATCAGCCTCCGGACCCGGTTCACCATCACCGATCCCGCGGCCCCGGCCCCGCTGCAGCTCGCACGCACCACGTTGCGCTTCCCGAAGGGGGCCAAGGTGAACGGGCGTTACTTCCCGAAGTGCAAGGCCGCGGCGCTGCGCGCGCGCGGCCCGCGGGCATGTCCACGCGGGTCGAAGCTCGGGTCGGGAACCGCGCGCGGGGCCGCGCCGCCGATCGTCGACAACGTGAACGCGAAGGTGACGCTCTACAACGGGTCCGCGGGCGGTCGCAAACCGTCCGTGATCATCTACAGCGTCCCCGACCTGGGGCCGATCATCACGCTGGAGGGGGTGATCGAGCCCGGCCGTCGGACGCGCTACGGGTACGTGCTCGACGTGGCGGTGCCGCCGATCAAGACGCTGCCCAGCGCGCCGGACGCGTCGGTCACGTTCTTCGACGTGACGACGCGTGACCTCACCAGGCGCCGCCGCGGGCGCACCATCCACTACATAGACAGCCCGGTGCTGTGCAACGGCACCTTCTTCATGCTCGACGGGGAGTTCGGCTACGCGGGAGGGGTGACGCACACCGTCCTCGAGCGGTTCACGCTCAGGGGCGGCCCACGCTGCCCGTAGCGTAGTCCGCGGATTCCGGCGGTCGGGCACAATGCCGCCTGCAACCCGCGGTCGCGGCGTTCCAGCCGGGCGTGTGCGATGCCGATTCCTGCGGAGGGTCCTCCATGCGAGTAGCCGTGATCTCGGACATCCACAGCAACCTGCCCGCTCTGCAGGCCGTGCTCGCCGATGTCGGCAGCCACGATCCCGACGAGGTCTGGTGCCTGGGAGACGTGGTCGGGTATGGCGCCCAGCCCGACGCCTGCGCGGAGCTGGTGTCCGACGTGGTGGAGGTCTGCCTGGCCGGCAACCACGATCTCGTGGTGACCGGCGAGATCGACATCCGCTACTTCGCGATGAGCGCCGGAGCGGCCGCGCGCTGGACCGTCAAGAAGATCCGGCCCGGCACGCTTGAGTTCCTTGCCGGGCTCACACCGCTGGGCGAGAACGCCGGCGTCGGCCTGTACCACGCGAGCCCGCGTGACCCGGTGTGGGAATACGTCCTGTCGGTCACGCAGGCGGGAGAGTGCCTCGACGTCCAGCGACAGCGGGTCTGCCTGATCGGGCACTCCCACGTCGCATGCTGGTTCAGCCGGCGCAACGGCGGCGATACCGACGGGCGCCAGGCGGACGACGGCACGGTCGTCGAGATGACGTCAGGCGAGTGGCTCGTGAACCCCGGGAGCGTGGGGCAGCCGCGCGACGGCGACCCTCGGGCGGCGTGGATGATGCTCGACACGGAGGCCTGGACCTCCACCTTCCGTCGCGTCGAGTACCCGATCGACGAGGCGGCGCGCGCGATCGTCGACGCGGGCCTGCCCCGGTCGCTGGCCGACCGGCTCTATCAGGGCCTGTAGTTTCGCGGGCGACACGCCCGGCCCCGATATCCTCGTTCGGCATGCCCCCAGCGCGCGCAACCCGCGGGCGGCGTCGGAGAACGCTCGGCGCCGCGGCGGCGCTCGCCCTTGCCGCCCGTTTCGCATCTGCATGCGGCAAGGAGTCGAATGCCGACCTGCCCCAGCAGCGGGCGTCGACCCTCCGGTCCGCCCTCGACCAGGTCGAGGCGCGCGTGAACGACCGCGATTGCACGGGGGCAGCGCAGCAGGCGAGCGCCTTCCGTCAGGAGGTTGCTTCCCTGCCGTCCCGGGTGGACCGCGACCTGCGCGACGCGCTGGAAGGCAGCGCCGCGCGGCTCGAGTCGCTGGTCTCGCAGCAGTGCGCGCCCGAGCCCGCCGCGCCCGTCGAGGAGGCGCCCGCCGAGGAGCAGCCCACCACCGACGAGAATGCGGGCGACCAGCAGGGCAAGGGCAAGAAGGACAAGAAGCCGAAGAAGCCGAAGCAGCCGCAGGACGGGCAGCAACCGCCTGACTCGGGTGGAAGCGGCCAGGAGGGCAGCACCGGGGCGACCGGTCAGGACGGAGGCACCTTGCCGCCGGAGGGCGAGTAGCGATGGCGGTGCTCGGAATGGAGATAGCGGGGCGGTACCGGCTCGACCAGCGGCTCGGGGCCGGTGGGATGTCGACGGTCTACTGCGCCCGGGACAACGTGCTGGAGCGGCTGGTGGCGGTCAAGCTGCTGGCCGAGCACCTGGCCGAGGACGACGGCTTCGTGGCCAGATTCCGGCGCGAGGCGCTCGCCGCCGCGAGCCTGATCCACCCCAACGTGGTCCAGGTGTACGACTCGGGGCTCGACCAGGAGGCCCACCGGCACTTCATAGTCATGGAGTACGTCCAGGGGCCAACGGTCGCTCAGCAGTTGCGCGAGCACGCTCGCATGCCGGTGGACCAGGCGGCCGACATCGCCGCACAGGCGTGCGATGGGCTCGAGTACGCGCACCGGCACGGCGTGATCCACCGTGACGTCAAGCCGGGGAACCTGATCGTGAACCCGGATCGCGTGGTGAAGCTGGTCGACTTCGGGATCGCGAAGGCCGCCGAGGACTCGCGCATCACCCAGATCGGTTCGGTTGTCGGCACGGCCGCCTACCTCTCACCCGAGCGTGCCCAGGGAGACGAGGCGACCGCGAGCGCCGACGTCTACTCGCTGGGGGTGGTCCTGTACCAATTGCTGGCGGGGCGCCTGCCGTACGAGACCGGCTCGCTGACGGAGCTCGCGCTGCGCCAGCAGGAGGGCGAGCCGGAACCGCTGCACGTCCTGAACCCCGATGTGCCGCCCGAGCTGAGCCGCGCGGTGAGCCGGTCGCTGGCGCCACGGCCCGAGCACCGGTATGCGACCGCGGCCGAGTTCGGGGAGGCGATCCGCCAGGGCGCACGCGGCCGCGACTCGGCCGTCACGATGCTGCTCGAGGCCGCCGCGACGCGCGTCCCGCATGACACCGCGCAGACGAACGTGCTGCAGCCCACACCCGCACCCCCGCCCGCGCC
>JBOGZM010000101.1:0-3297 GCA_050697255.1 Solirubrobacterales bacterium | reverse complement strand
CTGCGGATCAGGCGCGGTCGCCGCCCGATCCGGTCGAGGCTCGCGATCACGAGCTTGTCGATCTCCGGCGGGTCATGCATCAGCCGCTCGAGACCCGGATGCTCCCGGCGCTCGACCTCGGTTCCGGTGTCGTCGATCACCGCAGCCAGCTCCCAGCCGCGGGCCGCGATGTGCTCCTCGACCCGGCGCCGCTGATCGACCGGGCTCATGTCCGGCGGCTCCTGGTCGATCGGATACGTCTTGAGATAGGCGGCGGCTCTCAAGGTCGGAGGGATGGTACGGGCCGCCCTCCTACCATCCTGGGCGTGGCGGTGGCGATCGCATCCGGGCTGGGGAAGAACGTGGCGGGGAACCCGCTGCTGCGCGGCGTGTCCTTCAGGGTCGAGCGGGGCCAGCGGCTTGCCCTGTCGGGGCGCAACGGCTCGGGCAAGACAACGCTGCTGCGGATGCTCGCCGGGGAGACGCCGATCGATGCCGGCGGGCTGTCGCTCGAGAAGGGCGTCAGGGTCGCTCTCCACGACCAGCGCCCGCCCCGCGAACGAGACCTCACCCTCCGCCAGTACGTGCTCTCCGGCTGCGCGGACCTGATCGAGCTGGAGGAGCGGCTCGCGCGGCTGGAGCAGGTGATGGCCTCCGGGGACTCTGACCAGGCCACCTTCGACGGCTATGCGGCAGCGCAGGCGCGGCTCGAGCACGCCGGCGGCTACGACTGGCGCCGCCGTGCGACGGCGGTTGTGCGGGGGCTCGGGTTCGCGGACGCCGACCTCGACCGGCCGCTGCACACGTTCTCCGGCGGCGAGCTGACGCGTGGCTCCCTCGCGCGGACGCTGGCCGGGGACCCGGACCTGATGCTGCTCGACGAGCCCACGAACCATCTCGACGTCACCTCGCTCGAGTGGCTCGAGGAGCGGCTGACCACGACCGATGCGGCGATCGTGCTCGTCGCGCACGACCGCTGGTTCCTGGAGGCGGTGGGCACCGCGGTCCTCGAGCTGGAGGCCGGGCGGTCGCGCTTCTTCGCCGGCCCGTGGCATGCCTGGCGCAAGGAGCGCGCGGCCCGGGAGCTGGCACTCGGGCGTGCGATCGAGCGCCAGCGGGCCGAGATCGAGCGCATGGAGCGGTTCGTGACCCGCTTCCGTGCCGGCACGCGGTCGCGGCAGGCCCAGGCACGGGTGAAGAAGCTCGCGAGGATGGCGCGCCTGGAGCGCGACCCGCGCGCCGGGCGCGCGCCGGGCTTCAAGTTCGAGCAGGCGACGCGCAGCGGCCGCGTCGCGCTGGAGCTCGAGGGAGCGACCATTGCGGCCGGCGAGCGAAGGCTTCTCGACGGTGCCGAGCTGTGGCTCGAACGCGGCGAGCACGTGACGCTGGTCGGTCCCAACGGGGCCGGCAAGACGACGCTGATCGAGACGCTGGCCGGCCGGCGCCCTCTGACCGACGGCAAGCTGAGACGCGGCCACAATGCCGAGCTCGCCTTCCTCTCCCAGCACGCGGAGGAGATCGATGGCGAGGGCACGGCACTGGAGGCGGCGCAGCGCGCGACCGGCCTGACGCCGAACAGGGCTCGCGCCCTGCTGGGACGGTTCCTCTTCTCCGGCGCAGATGCGGAGAAGGAGGTGGCGGTCCTGTCGGGAGGCGAGCTGCGGCGGCTCTCGCTTGCAATCCTCGTCGCCTCGGGCGCGAACGTGCTGGTGCTGGACGAGCCCACCAACCATCTCGACCTCGAGAGCCGCGAGGCGCTGGAGGACTCGCTGCGGGCGTACGACGGCGCGCTGCTGCTCGTGTCACACGACCGCGCGCTGCTCGACGCAGTCGGGACGCGCACGATCGCGCTCGAGGACGGGCGCCTGTGCTCGTACGAGGGCGGGTGGGCCGACTACCTCCGGGTGCGGGAGGAGCGTCGCGCCGCTGAGGGGCTCGCACACCCCGCGCGCTCGGGCCGGCGCACCGGCCGCCGCCGGGAGGGCCAGGCGGCCAGACCCGCCGTGTCCAAGAACGCAAAGCGCCGCATCGCGGCGCTGGAGCGCGCGGTCGCGGAAGCCGAGGCGGCTCTGGCCGGGGTCGAGGACGCGCTTGCCGACCCGGTCTGCTGGTCGACGCCCGAGCGCGAGGCTGAGTCGACCGAGAGGCACCGAGAGGCGAAGCAGGCGGTCGAGCGGCTCTACGAGGAGCTTGCCGCCCTTGAGGTCAGCTAGAGACCCGATATGAGGGGTCGACCCTCGCCAGGATGGGTGCTGGCACCCATGACCCCTCGACCGGGCGAACGCCAGAGTAAGACGGCACGTTGAGCAGTCGTGTCTATCTGTAGGGAAGGAGGGGCGTTTTCATGCCATCCAGGAGAGCCCTCGGGCTCGCAACATCCTTTGGGCTGGCAATCCTCACAATGCTGGTCGTCACCACGGTAGCGTCCGCGACACACGCGCGACCGCGGGCCGCGAGCCCGATTCGCGCTTCGGTCGTACCGGCCTACGAGCAGTGCACCGCGCCGAACCGCACGCACGGGCCGCCGCTGGCGTTCCCGTCGTGCAACCCGCCCGTCCAGACGTCTGGCTCCATCACGGTCGGCACGCCCGACGCGAATGGCGCCACGGCGAACTCGGTCGGGTTCATCCGTATCGGCGTGGTGGTCGGTGTCCCGGGTGCGCCCGATGACTCCGACGTGAAGATCGTCGCGGACATCACCGACGTGCGCTGCAAGGCGGGCACCGCAGCCTGCGGTGCTGCCAACACGTCCGACGGTGCCGACTACACCGGCGAGGTGCAGGGCAACGCCACGATCCGGATCACGGACCACTTCAACGCGGTGGCTCCGGGCGGCGGCACCGATGCCGCCACCGTGATCGACATTCCGTTCCCGGTGAACGCAACCTGCGCGGGGACGGGGAACACGGCGATCGGGGGCAGGTGCGGCGTCAACACGACGGCCAACGCTGTCGTCCCGGGCGCCGTCAAGGACCGCAAGCGGGCGGTCGTCGAGATCGCGCAGCTCCAGGTCATGGACGGTGGGCCCGACGGCGCCATGGGCACCGCGCCCAACACGTTGTTCGCCGTCCAGGGGATCTTCATCCCCTAACGGCCGACAACCGGCGTCTTGCTCTTGATGGCAGGCGCTTCCCTGTGAAAAGGCCGGGGGCCGGAAGCTCTCGGCCTTTTCGCTGTGCGGGCGGCGGAGCGGGGCGCCAAACAATCTGGCGGCCGTTTCTCCGCAAGCAGCGCGTTGATTGTGTGGCGCCGCGCCGTCATGGCGCAGTTGTGGGCTTGACCTCAACGGGTCATCGCACCACCCCTGACGTCTGGATC
>JBOGZM010000100.1:0-9436 GCA_050697255.1 Solirubrobacterales bacterium | reverse complement strand
TCACGTCGTCACCGTGCGTTGGGTAGGAGGCGATCCCGATGCTCGCGCCGACCTGCAGGGTCAGCCCCTCTGCGCGCAGCGGCCGCTTCAGGGCTTCCAGGATCTTGCCCGCGACATGACTCGCCTGCGCGGGAGTGGCCTCGGGGAGGAGGACGCCGAACTCGTCGCCGCTCAACCGCGCGACCGTGTCGCTGTCGCGGAGCACCTCCCGCAGGCGCGGTCCGAGCGTGCGCAGCACGAGATCACCGTGCTGGTGGCCCAGGGTGTCGTTGACCTCCTTGAAGTGGTCGAGATCCATGAACAGGACCCCGGTGGCCTTGCCGTCGCGCCGCGCCTGCTTCACGGCCTGGTCGATGCGGTCGGCGAACAGCGCCCTGTTCGGTAGGCCAGTCAGGAGGTCGTGCGTGGCGCGGTGCTCGTTGATGACCGCCTCGCGCCCGCCCTTGTAGATGGCGATCATGGGCAGCAGCAGGAGCAGGCACACGGACAGGTCCAGATGCGCGGCGAGCACGATGATCGGGGCAAGGCTGATGAAGACCGCCGCGGTCAGGACCTGCAAGGTCAGATCGCGCTGGAGGATGCCGCGCAGCGACTCTCCTTCGAGCAGCGCCGGGCCGACATACGCCAAGAGGATCGTGGTCAGGAAGTAGGCGCCCCCTGCCACGAACAGCCCCGGTACCTCGAAGGCCGCGATCGGCGGGGACGCATCGGGCCTGGGCAGATCGGTCAGGGCCGACAGCAGTGTGCCCGCGACCAGGATGGAGATCGTCTGCTGCGCGAGCCCGAAGCTGGTCTGCAGCACCGGCTTGCGATCGCGCAGGCCGGTCAACAGGGTCGACGCAGTCTGGGCGAGCACGGCGGCGGTCGGGCCGAACAGCAGCAGGATCGCGTACACGAAGGCGGTCGAGCTCGTGATCTCGTCGTAGCCGCGGACCTTGATCGTGAGCATCTGGCCGAGCACCGCCAGTGCGGCGAACACCCAGAACTCCGCGGGCGCCGTCGGGAGGAAGTCCGATGCGCTCTCGACGCCCACCGCCCCGAGCAGCGCACAGCCCACGAGCGTGACCACCAGCAGGTAGGCGTCGAGGGCGCTGAGCGAGGGATGGCGTATTGCTGTGTGAGATGCGGACATGCTGGCGCGCCGGTTGGTGGCGACTCACTGTTTGACATCGGACACGCTCGGACGCCTCTTTAGGGAGTCCGGGGCGCTGGGCCGTGAAACCCGCGCGGGCCTCAGCGCACGTCAAACCCGAACGACTCCACCGCCGCCAGCTGCTCGGCCGAGAAGCGGTCGGAGCCGCGCGCGCGCCAGCGCCCGACCGAGTCGGGGGATTCCACGCCCGCGGCCACGCGCGTCAGCGCGGCGGCGTCCACGTCGAGGCCCGCCCGGTCGAACAGACGCCGCAGCTCGCGTTCCGGCTCCCGGCACAGGTCGTCGTAGCGCATCAGCATGAAGCGCTCGCCGAGGCGGTCGCCGAGGTCCATGGCCCGGCGGGTCGTCGCGATCCAGAAGTCGAGCTGGGCGTTCGCCTCCGCGGCCTCGTCGCCCGCCGGCATTGGGACCCCGAAGTGAGCGCCCCAGATCTCGAGCTGCGTCTTGTTGCGGGTGTACGCCATGTCCAGCCCGTGGCGCACCACGTGGACGTATCGCAGGCCGGGGAAATGGTCGATCAGCTGCGGTAGGAACACGTGGGAGTTCGGCTCCTTCCACCCCCAGACCGGCGCGCCCGCCGCGTCGGCGCCCGGGCGATGGGTCACCGCCCGCGACACCCGGCGCGCCGACTGACCCAGGCCGAGCGTGGGCTCGTGGTCGATGACGCTCCCGGCCAGGCGCGCATAGTCGCCGGGGCTGTAGCGGTGCCCTCGCATGTACCGCACGAAGGTGTCGAGCTGGCGATGGATCCGCGCGTCGCCGGCCCGCGAGAACCACCGGGGCCGCTTGAACAGCGCCGTGAAGACCAGGTTGTCGCGCGCGCGGTTGAACTCGCTGCCGAGATGGGCGCCCGCTTCGATCAGCGCCTCGGCCAGCACGCGCGTGCCGCTGCCGCCGAGCGCCCCGATCACGATCGGCGCGGCGTCGCTCACCCGTGCAGAGGCTTCACGAGAGGCGCCCGAAGTGCCTGCGCGCTCCGGCTGGTCCCGATCCCGGAGTGCTCATCACGTCGAACTCCTCGAGCGAGCGCCCTGAGCCCATCACCACGCATGTCAGCGGCGACTCCGCCAGGTAGGTCGACATCTTCGTCTCCACTCGCACGCGCTCGTCGAAGCCCTTCAGCAGCGACCCTCCTCCGGCCAGCAGGATCCCGCGGCGCACGACGTCGGCCGCAAGCTCTGGTGGCGTGCGCTCGAGCGTCTCCCTGATGGTCCCGATGATCGCGCGCAGGGGCTCCTCGAGCGCCCCGCGAACCTCCTCCGCGGTCAGGGTCACGGTCTTCGGAAGGCCCGAGAGGAGGTCGCGGCCCTTCACGTCGGCGGTGAGGTCGTCCTCGACTGGCCACGCCGAGCCGATCTCGAACTTGACGTGCTCCGCCGTCTGCTGGCCGATCGTGATGCCGTGCCGCTGCTTGACGTGCGCCATGATCGCCTCGTCGAGGTCGTAGCCCCCCACCCGGGCGGACTCCGACACCACGATGCCGCCCAGGGAGATGACCGCGACCTCGCTCGTGCCGCCGCCGACGTCGACGACCATGTTCCCGACCGGCTCCTCGATCGCCAGGCCCGCTCCGATCGCCGCTGCGATCGTCTCCTCGATCAGGTTCACCCGCCGGGCCCCGGCCGACAGGGACGCCTCGACGATCGCCCGCTTCTCCACGTCGGTGATCCCGGACGGGGCGCACATGACCACCCGGGGATGGGCGAGGCGCGTCTGGTTCGTCTTCCGGATGAAGTGCCGGAGCATCTGCTCGGTGACCTCGAAGTCCGCGATCACGCCGTGGCGGAGGGGCCTGATGGCGGAGATCGTGGCCGGCGTGCGCCCGATCATGCGCTTCGCGTCGTCGCCCACGGCGTGCACGGCGCCGTTGATCGAGTCGATCGCGACCACGGAGGGCTCGGACACGACGATGCCCTGGCCCTTCACGAACACGAGCGTGTTCGCGGTGCCGAGGTCGATCGCCATGTCGCGTGTGCCGGACAGGCCGATGGAGGACAGAAGACCCATGAGTAGACGGCCAGGGTAACCGGCGCCCCACCGTTTGAGCGCGCTGGGCCCTGGGTAGCCGTTACCGCATGGCCGACGTAACGAGGACGCGGGAGCACCGCGCCGACACGAACGGTCGCGCGCCCGAGAGCCCCAGCGGCCTCAAGATCCGCTCGTGGTGGGGTGTCCTGAAGCGCACGGTGAGGGAGTTCCGCGAGGACAACCTCACCGACTGGGCCGCCGCGCTCACCTACTACGGCATCCTTTCGATCTTCCCGGCGCTGCTCGTGGCGGTCTCGGTGCTGGGACTGATCGGCGAGTCCGCGACCCAGCCGCTGCTCGACAACCTCAGCAACGTGGCCCCCGGGCCCGCGCAGGAGATATTCACCGACGCGATCCAGAACCTGAACCAGAGCCAGGGGGCGGCCGGGATCCTGTTCGTGGCCGGTCTGGCGGCGGCTCTGTGGTCGGCCTCCAGCTACGTGGGCGCCTTCATGCGGGCGTCGAACTCGATCTACGAGGTCGAGGAGGGGCGCCCGTTCTGGAAGCTGCGGCCGGTTCAGATCGCGATCACGCTCGTGATGATGATCCTGCTCTCGATCGGCGCGGTGGCGGTCGTCGTCACCGGCCCGCTGGCCGAGGAGGTCGGCAACGTGATCGGTCTCGGGGACGCCGCCGTGACCGCCTGGGACATCGCCAAGTGGCCGGTGCTGGTGGTGCTCGTGAGCTTCATGTTCACGGTGCTCTACTGGGCGGCGCCGAACGTGAAGCAGCCGGGTTTCCGCTGGCTCACGCCCGGCAGCGTGCTGGCCGTGGTCCTGTGGATCCTCGCGTCGGCCGCGTTCGCGCTGTACGTGGCGAACTTCGGGTCCTACAACAAGACCTACGGGAGCCTGGGCGGCGTGATCGTCTTCCTGGTCTGGCTGTGGATCTCCAACGTCGCCGTGCTGCTGGGCGCGGAGCTGGACGCGGAGGTCGAGCGCGGCCGTGAGCTCGAGGCGGGCGTGCCGGAGCACGAGACGCTCGCGCTGGAGGAAAGGGACGCGCCGAAGAGGTAGGACTCAGGCGGCGCCCGCGGGCCCGGCCGCGCCCGTCTCGGGCATGCCGGTGGCGAGCATCGCCTCGCGCCGGTAGGCCCACCACTCCCTGATCACGATCTGGATCGAGGCCGCGACCGGGATCGCGAGCAGGGCGCCGAGCACGCCCAGCAGGCTGGAGCCGAACAGCACCGAGACGAGCACGATGAACCCGTTCACGTTCACGGTGCGCTTCTGAATCTGGGGCTGGATCAGGTTGTTCTCGATCTGCTGGTACACGATCGCCCACACCGCCCACAGGATCGTGTCCGTCGGGAAGTCGCCGCTGAACAGCGTCACGATCCCGATCAGGAAGGCGGCGATCGTGGCACCCACGAGCGGGATCAGGGAGAAGAGTCCCGCCACCACCGCGAGCGGCGCGGCGAACGGGACGCCGAGGATCGTCAGCACCATGAACGTCGACATGCCGGCGATCAGCGCGATCACCAGCGCGCCGGTGACGTAGCCGCTGACGGCCCCAGCCATGTGGTCGAGGGTCCGATCGATGCGCTGCGCCCGGTCGGGCCGCATCAGTCCCATGGCGCGCCGGCGCCAGCCCGGGCCGCCGCTCAGCATGAAGGCGGCCAGCACGAGGATCGTGACAAAGGCAAAGATCCCGTTCACCAGGCCGAAGCCGATGTCCCTCAGGACGCCGGCGCCGGCGCCGATCTTCTCCGGCAGCTTGGCCGCCTCCTCCTCCAGCTTGTCCGTGATCTGGTAGTCCTGGTTGATCTCGTTCAGGCGCTCGTTCTTCTGCACGTAGTCGCGCACGTCCTCGACGTAGGAGGGCGCGTTGTCGGCCAGGTCGGTCGCCTCGTTCACGATCGGTGGCACGAGCAGCGCGGTCAGCAGCACGATCACGCCGAACATGGCCAGGTACACCAGCGCGATCGCGAATCCTCGCCGCATGTGCCGGCTCAGCAGGTTCACCGCCGGGGAGAGCGCGACGGCGACGAACATCGCGATGAAGAGCCACGTGATCGGCCTGCGGAGCAGGTAGATCAGGTAGAGGCACAGCACCACCGCCACGATGACCAGCACGATCTTCACGATGGCCCGGACTGGCGCGTCGGCAATCCCCACGCGCGAACGGTACGAGACCGGTCGGACCGCGAGGACCGCCTGGAACGGCATACTCAGGGCGCCGTGATCGTCGACTGCGCCGTGTACGAGCAGGGGCGCCGCCGCGAGGGGAAGACCTCGCTCGCCGACGCGTCCAGGCTGTGCCGGCGCGAGGGATCGTTCGCCTGGCTGGGCCTCCACGAGCCCAGCCACGAGGAGTTCGAGGCCGTGAAGGCCGAGTTCGGGCTGCACCCGCTGGCGGTCGAGGATGCCGTCCACGCGCACCAGCGGCCGAAGCTGGAGGTGTACGACGACACCCTCTTCTTCGTGCTGAAGCCGGTCCGCTACATCGACCCGGAGGAGGTGATCGAGACCGGGGAGATCCTGCTGTTCGTGAACCCGGCGTTCGTGATCACCGTGCGGCACGGCCGCCCCAGCCCGCTCCAGGCGGTGCGCACGCGGCTGGACTCCGACCGCGACCTGATCGCGCACGGGCCGGGCTCCGTCCTGTACGCGATCCTGGACCACGTCGTGGACGGCTACGAGCCGGTGGTCGACGGCGTCGGCGCCGACATCCAGCAGATCGAGGCCCAGGTCTTCAGCGGCGACCGGCGCCTGAACCCCGCCGAGCGCATCTACCGGCTCGAGAGCGAGGTGCTCGAGTTCGACCGCGACGTGACACCGCTCGCGACGGCGGTGGACCGGCTGTTGCGCGGGGACTCCCGCCTGATCGACGACGAGCTGCGCCGCTACATCCGCGACGTCCACGATCACCTGCTCCGGGTCGTGCCGCAGATCCAGGGCTTTCGCGAGCTGCTCTCGACCGCGCTGCACGCCAACCTCGCGCAGATCAGCGTGCGCCAGAACGAGGACATGCGGAAGATCTCGGCCTGGGTTGCGATTCTGGCCGTCCCCACCGCCGTGGCCGGGATCTACGGCATGAACTTCGAGCACATGCCGGAGCTCAGGTCGGAACTCGGGTATCCGGCCGTGCTGATCCTGATCGCGATCACGTGCCTCGTGCTCCACCGGCGCTTCAAGCGCGCCGGCTGGTTGTGAACGCTGGTTTACCGACCGCGCCGGCGAGGGAATCACTTAGTCGCAGCGTGCGCGTCCGATCGCGCGCACGCTGCCCTACCACCGGGGCGGGCTAGCGCGAGCCCAGCAGCTCCGCGATCGCGTCGCTCGGCCGGGGACGGGCGAAGTAGAAGCCCTGCCCCACGTCGCAGCCGAGCGCCCGCAGCTCCTCGACCTGCTCCTTGGTCTCGACCCCGTCGGCCACGGTCTCGAGCCCGAGGCTGTGAGCCAGGTTGATGATGGCCGTCACGATCGCGGCGTCCTCGGCGTCGGTCCCGAGGCCGCTCACGAAGGAGCGGTCCACCTTCAGCATGTCGAGTGGGAAGCGCTTCAGCGATCCGAGCGAGGAATGGCCGGTGCCGAACTCGTCGATCGACAGCTTCACTCCCAGGCCCTTCAGTGCGCGCAGGGTGGCGCCGGCGCTCTCGGCGTCGTTCACGACCACGCTCTCGGTGATCTCGAGGCAGAGCGTCTCCGGTTCCGTGCGCGTCTCGGTGAGGATGCGCTCCACCAGGTCGACCAGGTCCGAGTCACGGTGCTGGCGGGCGGACAGGTTCACCGACACTCGCAGCGGCGATCCGTTGCGCGCTCCCCACGCCCGTGCTTGCAGGCACGACTGGCGCAGGGCCCACTCGCCGATCTTGGTGATCAGGCCGGTCTCCTCGGCCAGCCACAGGAACTCTGCCGGCTCCACCACGCCGCGCTCGGGATGGTCCCAGCGCAACAGCGCCTCCAGCCCGACGATCTTGCCGCTGCGCAGGTCGACCTGGGGCTGGTACAGCAGGCGGAACTCCCGCTCCTCGATCGCGCGGTGCAGATCCGACTCGGTGCGGGCGCGTGCCCGCACCCGGCTGCGCATGCCGTCGTCGAAGACCTCGTAGGAGACGCCCTGCCGCTTCGCGCGGTACATCGCCGCGTCGGCGTTGCGGATCAGGCTGTCGGCGCTCTCCTCGTGGCCGCTGCTGACCACGATGCCCATGCTGGACGAGACGGACAGCTCGTGCCCGGCGATCATGAACGGCTCGGCGATCGCACCCTGCAGGCGCTCCGCGATGCTGATCACGTGCTGCTCGTCGGCGACGTCCTCGCACAGCACCATGAACTCGTCCCCGCCGAAACGCGCGGCGGTGTCGCTGGCGCGCAGCCCTTCCTGCAGGCGCCGGCCGAGCGCCTTCAGCAGCAGGTCGCCGACGTCGTGACCGAGGCCGTCGTTGATCGGCTTGAAGCCGTCGAGGTCGATGAACATCACGCCCAGCAGGCTCTGGTGGCGCTTCGCGCGCATCGCGGCGTGCTTCAGCCTGTCCTGGAACAGCGTCCGGTTGGGAAGCCCGGTGAGGGCGTCGTGCATCGCCTTGTGCTCCATCTGCGTCTCGAGCGCCTTGCGCTCCGCGGCGTAGGTGATCGAGCGGCCGATGGCGGCGCCGTCCACGCGTCCCTTGACGAGGTAGTCCTGCGCCCCCTCCTGCACCGCCTTGATCGCGAGCAGCTCGTCCTGGAGACCGCTCAGGATCACGATCGGCACGTCGGGCGCGGCGGCGCGGAGCTGCATCGGGGCCTCGAGGCGGCTCGCGTCCGGCAGGGAGAGGTCGAGCAGCACGCAGTCGGCGCCCTCGGTCATCAGCTGGTGGCGCGCGTCCGTGAGCGTGCCGGCGTGCGACAGCTCGAACTGCGAGCCGGTCTCCGAAAGCAGCTCCTGCACCAGGCGCGCGTCGCCGGGGTTGTCCTCGACCAGCAGGACGTGGAAGGTCTTGGCCTGCTGCTCCGCGGTCGCCGTCATGACCTCTCCGAGGCTCATCCCGAGGGCAACCGTGCGGTCGAGAGCCAGAAGTCCTCGATCGAGCGGACGACCGAGAAGTACTCGTCGAGGTCGAGCGGCTTCGTGATGAAGCAGTTCGCCTGGAGGGAGTACGAGTTGAGGATGTCGCTCTCGGCCGCGGAGGTGGTCAGCACGATCACGGGGATGCGCGACAGAGTGGGATCGGACTTCAGCTCGTCGAGCACCTCGCGCCCGTCCTTGCGGGGCAGGTTGAGGTCCAGCAGCACCAGCTTCGGGCGCGGAGCCTCCGCGTAGGCGCCCTCACGGCGCAGGAACGCGAGCGCCTGCTCGCCGTCGGCGACGACATTCAGATGCGTCGACAGCCGTCCCCCCTCGAACACCTCCCGCGTGAGCCGGGCGTCGGCGGGGTTGTCCTCCACCAGCAGTATCTCGACCGTTCCGTCGATGCCGTTTGCCGACAGCCGTGAACGCTCCGGGTATTCCCGGATCGTGTCGATCGGCGGCGCAATCTCCTGCGGAAACGCCATCCTGCCCTCCTGTAGCACTCTGAAGCCCATTGGTCCGTGACCTTCCTTTGCTTGTTGTCGTGACGAGCGGCGCCTGTGCTGATCGAATATGCGTTTATCCCCGCTCGCCTTTTCCGCCCCGCTGCTCCTCGCGGTCGGGGATCGTGAAGCTGAAAGTGCTGCCCCCGGAGGGGCTGCGCTCGACCGCGATGCGGCCGTGGTGGCGCTCGACGATCCGCTTGCAGATCGACAGCCCGATGCCGCTCCCGGGGTACTCGTCCCGGCCGTGCAGCCGCTTGAAGACGCTGAAGATGCGCTCCGCGTGGCGCGGATCGATCCCGATCCCGTTGTCCGAGACGTCGAACAGCCAGCCATTTCCGCGGCGCTCGGCCGACACCTCGACCCGCGGCGGGTCCTCGGCCCGGAACTTGATGCCGTTGCCGATCAGGTTCTGGAACAGCTGCCGCAGCTGGCCCTCGTCGCCCCAGACCTCAGGCAGCTCGCCGGCCACCACGGTGGCGCCTGCCTCCGCGACGGTGGTCCGCATCCCGGCCAGCGTGTCCCGCACCAGCTCCGCGACGTCCACGGGACCGAACCGGTACTCGGCGGTGCCGGCGCGCGAGTAGGCGAGCAGGTCGTCGATCAGGCGCTGCATCCGGTTCACGCCGTCCACCGCAAACCCGATGAACTCGTCCGCGTCCGAGTCGAGCTGGTCCTGATAGCGGCGCGCCAGTAGCTGCACGTAGCTCGACACCATCCGCAGCGGCTCGGAAAGGTCGTGCGAGGCGACGTAGGCGAA
>JBOGZM010000099.1:0-3258 GCA_050697255.1 Solirubrobacterales bacterium | reverse complement strand
AAGTAGAACTGTGCCTGGGCCTTCCACGTGCGGCGGCACGTCTTCGGGGCCACGATCAGCGCGTACTTCCGCTTGCCCTTCCTGATGGTCTTCCGCGGCGTGGTGGTCTTGGTCTCGACGACCGCGGCGTCAGGTGCGCTGGGCAGCGTCTTGATCGGCGGGATCCCGCAGTCCAGCGTGTAGTCGAACGCCCCGGACCGCTTCTTCGAGATCTTGCAGACGACCACGAACGTGGGACCGAGGTCCGGGAACACGTACACCAACACCGTGTCCCTGCCGCCGACCTTCGAGCCGTTGAACAGGGTCAGCTTGCCGTTCACCGGGTCCTCCACAACCGGCAGGGCCCGGCCGATGCCGGTGCCCGTCCCGATCCGCGACCTCCTCGAGCACCCAGACGGGCCCCGGGCCTGCAGGGTCGCGAGCTTGCAGCGCGGGAACTTGCTGGAGTTGTACTTCCCGCCCTTGTTGAGCTTGATCACGATGCGGTTCAGGACCGGCGGCTGAGGCTGGCCCGGCTCCGTGACGGTGAAGTCGACCTTCAGCCCCGTCGACTTGCCCGCCTTGGCCGGCTTGGCATCTGCCTTGAACACGATCGTGACCGCACCGTAGGCGGTCGATGCCAGCAGGGCGAGGGCCACTCCCACGCCGAGCATGGCTATTAGCTTCTTACGCAAAATTGCTCCTCCTCCGATTCGCAGGGGCCTGGGGCGTGACGAGCGCATGCGATCGCGACCGCCCTCGGTTCCAACCCGCTAGCCTAGCCCAAGGTTGCGGGAGGTGTGTCAGTGGGTCGGATGTTTCTCGTCCGGCGACTCGGCGGCGCCCGGACCCGTCCGCTCCTCCGCCGCGGCGCGCAGCGCCGCCACCGACTGCTCGAGCCACGTGCGGTAGAACCGTCTCCCCGCCACCGCGTCGAACACCTTGTGCGGCAGACGGGCCGGCTCCATGCCGAACTCGACGTCCACGAAGGTCCCGTTGCGGACTTCCATCAGCTGCCAGCACATGTACGTGCCGGTGTCCAGGCAGCGGATCCTGACCTCGCGGCAATCCTCGAGCCGCTCGATCAGGATGGTCTCCGCGGCGACGCCGACCGGTCCCTTGGAGACGTGCTTGTACGTGCAGCCCTCGCCCAGTCCCTCGCACTGGGTCTCGATGATCCGCGGCCACCATTCGGGGTACCGGTTCGGGTTTCCGACCAGGTCCCAGATCGCCTCCACGGGGGCATCGATCTGGGCCTGGCGCCGCGCAACCGACATGCCGTTACGCGTCCTGAGGCGGGGATCGGCGCGGCCGCGTGCGTGCGACCTTGCCCATGAAGTCCCCGTACGGCGATGGCTCCTCGGGCTCGGCCGTGGCCGCGGCGGCCGGCGGTCGTGCCCCGGTGGGTGGGGCCGGCGCGAGCGGCGGAACCGGCACGTCACCCTCGACCGGTCCACGCCGGGCACGGTCCTCTCCCATCAAGGCGGTCCAGGACTCGCCGCTGAACGAACGCCACGCATCGCGCACCGCGTGCTCGGCGATCTTGCCGGTCGCCGCCGAGCCGAGCAGCGGGTCGCGCATGCGCGCCAGCGCCCAGGCGACGCCGTACCCGAAGCTCCACTCGCTGATGCTTGCCTCGAGCTCCGAGAAGTAGTCGCACCCTTCCGGGGCGGCGCGCTGGACCTCTGACAGCGGTTGGGCCGCCTCGTCCTCGAGCGCGTGGCCCACCTGCCGCGCCATGTCCTGGGCCGGATGATCGCCGGCAAAGCTCACTGCGCGACCTCCTCTCGCGGTCTGTCCTTACGCGAACGCATCAATACTAACCGCGCGCTGTGGGCGCCCGGCCGCGTCCGGCTACCGCTCAGCCGGCTGTGCCTGCTCGAGCGCGGTGTCCCTCTGGACGTACAGCCGCAGCTTCGAGATCTTGCCGCCTTGGACTTCGAAGACGTCGGCGATCTGCTCCTCGATCTCAAAGCGGCTGCCCTTGCCGCGCGCGCGTAGGTTGACCAGCGCGACGACCTGACCGCCGGCGGAGATGAAGTCCTCGGGCTCGGGCCGGTACACGTGCCAGGAGTCGAACCACCCGCGCAGGTACTCCCCCACGTCGCGGTGTCCCCGGGGAGCCACGGCGGCCACGATGTCCGGTGCCATGTAGACCTCGACGTCCCCGTCACACAACTCCAGGGCGGCATCGACGTCGGGCACGTTCAGCGCTTCGTAGAAGCTGTTCAGGAGCGCGACATCGTGCCGGGAAACCATGTCTCCGGTCTCAATCGACCGCCGTCGCCTGCGGCTTGAGCCCGGATTCGACCCGGAGCTCTCAAACCACAGCGCCGCCCTGAATCAGAGCGGCGCTGAGGGATTCGCAGCCTCCCAGCCTTGGGAGGAACACCCACTCACTCTGGGGAGGAGCCAAGTGGGAGGAGAAAGAGTCTAACGTCCGGACCCTCGCCTTCATAGGCCTCTGCGGGCCATCCAGCGCCTCCGGCCCGAGGCCAGATTCGCACCGAGTTACGACGTCTTGCCGGCCCTGGCGCAACCCTTGCGCGAGCTCTTCGATGACGTCTTCGACGAACTCTCCGCGGAGCTCTTCCAGATGGCGCGCGGCATCGGACTACCGGCTCTACTTGCCGTCCACGGCGCGCTGCAGCTGCGATTTGTTCATGCGCGAGCGGCCGCTGATCCCGAGGTTCCTGGCCTCGTTGTAGAGCTGGTCCCGGGTGCGACCCTTGGGCCCGCTGGTGCCCGACCGCTGTCCTCCGCGCCGACCCGACGAGATGTCTCGCGTCGAGGTGCGCGAACGCGTGCGCGACTCACCCGAGCGCGCTCGCTCCTTGTTCACCGTGCGGGCCGCGATCTCCTCCGCGCGGTCGGTGGAAGCGCCACGCTGCTCGGTGCTGTCCTTGATGTGTTCGTACTGACGGGCACGCTTGGTGCCCTTTTTTACTCCGCGTGGTGGCATTGGGGGGCTCCTTTGCTCGAACGGACTGCGCCCCGATTGGCTACCCCGGGCACGACGGGGCAAACCCCGCGCTACGAAGCTCCACGGCGGGCCGTCTCAGTGCTTCATCGGCGGCCCGGCGCCGAACAGCAGGCGCAGCAGACCGCCACCCCAGTAGCGCCGCCGGCACCGGGGACATCTGCGGCCGAACCGCTGCCCGGGTGATTCGCAGCGCGGGCAGATCTCCTGCTGCTGGACGATGCTGCCGGCCACGAACCGAGTGATATCAGCCCCTGCCGCCGCGCGAGGGTAGGCACACACGAGCGACGAGGTGATCC
>JBOGZM010000098.1:0-3078 GCA_050697255.1 Solirubrobacterales bacterium | reverse complement strand
CAGAACCAGCGCAGCTTCGCGCGCGCGTATCGCGGTCATCCGTTCATCTGCGTGCCGGACGTGGTCACGCGCCTGTCGCGGAGCCGCGTGCTCGTCACCGAGTACGTCGAGGGCGTCGGGTTCGAGGACGTGAAGCAGATGGACGCCGACGCGCGCAACCGCTTTGCCGAGATCGTGTTCCGCTTCTACCTCGGCTCGATCTACCAGCTCCACCACTTCAACGCCGACGCACACCCCGGCAACTACCTGCTGACCGCCAACGGAGTCGTCGCGTTCCTCGACTTCGGCATGACGAAGCGCCTCGACCCGGAGCAGATCCGCCTCGAGGAGGAGGTCGTGAAGGCGCGGCTCGATCACGATCCCGAGCGCCTGCGGGAGAAGCTGCACGACCTTGGCTTCCTGCGCAACCCGAAGCGCGTCGACGCCGAGCGGCTGATGGCGCACGTCGATGCGGTTGGCGGCTGGTACCTGGAGGACGGCGAGCGCGAGATCACGCCTGAGTACGTGATGGGCGTGATCGCCGCGATCTCGGACCCACGGTCGGACTTCTACGCGCTGATGCGGCGTGAGAACGTGCCGGCGAACGAGCTCATGGGCCGGCGCATGGAGGTCGGGGTGCTGGCCGTGCTGGGGCAGCTGCGCGCGAAGCGGAACTGGCACCGGATCGCGCGCGAGTGGTGGTTCGGGGACGCGCCGGAGACCGAGCTGGGCCGGCTCGAGCACGACTTCTGGGCGCGGCGGCGGGGCGTCGGCTGAGCTGCCGCGAGCGCCATTTATCCATTTCATGGCCTTCCGGGTGGCTGGCCGGCGTCCGGCGCAACTGTCCTGACTAGAAGAGCTGGTTCTCGCCCGCGAACAGCTCCGACACGGAGCCGTCGGTGAAGATCGAGCGGATCGAGCGCGCGAGGATGTCGGCGACGCTCAGGACCTTGATCTTGTCGGGTGCCTCGAGGCCCAGCGGGATCGTGTCCGTGACGACGATCTCCTCGATCTCGGGACCCGCGAGCCGCTCGAAGGCCGGGCCCGAGAACACACCGTGCGTGGCGGTCGCGAACACGCGCGCGGCACCGGCGTCGCGCAGCACGCGCGCCGCCTCGACCAGCGTGCCGGCGGTGTCGATCATGTCGTCCACGAGGATCGCCGCCTTGCCGGCGACGTCGCCGACCACGTAGCCCGCCTCCGCGACGTTGTGCTCGGGGCGCGACTTGGTGATGAATGCCGGCCTGACGCCCAGCTCGCCGGCGACCTTCTCCGCCAGCTTCGCGCGGCCCGCGTCGGGTGACACGGCCACGTATTCCTCCGGCGCGACCCTGTCGAGGAAGTACTGCGTGAGCATCGGGCGCGCGATCAGGTGGTCCACGGGGACCTGGAAGAAGCCCTGCACCTGGCCGGCGTGGAGATGCATCGTGAGCACGCGGTCGGCGCCCGCGGTCTCGACCATCCGCGCCACGAGGCGGGCCGAAATGGGCTCGCGAGGCAGCGACTTCTTGTCCTGGCGCGAGTAGCCGAACCACGGCATGACGGCGATGATGCGGTGTGCGGAGGCGCCCTTGGCCGCGTCGATCATCAGCTGCAGCTCCATCAGGTTGCGGTTCACGGGCTTGTACGTCGACTGCACGATGAAGACGTCGGCGCCCCGGATCGACTCCAGGTAGCGGCAGTACACCTCGCCGTTCGAGAACGTCTTCAACTCGACGCGGCCCAGCGCGATCCCGAGCTTCTCGGCGATCTTGCCCCCCAGCTCCTGGCTGCCGCGGCCGGCGAACACCATCAGCCGCTTGTCGTACGGCGAGGGCACGCTCGTGTGCGTGACCTCGGTCGCCCCGATCCGGGGCTCTGCCTCGAGCAGCTCGATCGGCGCTCCGCCGCTCACTTCTTATTGCCTTTCCCGGGCTTCACCTTTTCATCCTTTGCCTGCGCCGCGGGTGCGCGCTCCGCGTAGTCGTCGACGTTCTCCTGCCGGGAACGGGCGATGCCCAGCGCTCCCGGAGGCACGTCCTGTGTGATCACCGAACCCGCGCCAGTGTATGCCCCGTCGCCGACGGCCACGGGTGCGACCAGCGAGGTGTGGATACCGGTGCGCACGTCACGCCCGATCACCGTGCGGTGCTTCCTCACGCCGTCGTAGTTGGCGGTGATCGTGCCGGCGCCCACGTTGGTGTCCTCGCCGAGATCCGCATCCCCGATGTAGGAGAGGTGCGGCACCTTCACGCCTGGCGCGATCTCGGAGTTCTTGATCTCGACGAAGGCGCCGGCCTTCGCGCCCTCCCCGAGCCGGGCCGCCGGCCGCAGGTGCGTGAACGGCCCGACCGTGCAGCGGCTCGCGACCTCGCAGTCGTTCAGATAGGAGTGCGCCACCGCCACCTCGTCGCCGACCGTCGAGTCGATCAGCGTCGTCATCGGCCCGATCGTGCAGTCGCTCCCGACGCTGACCGCGCCGCGCAGGAACGTGTATGGCTCGAGCGTCGTGTCCTCCCCGATCGCGACGTCCGCATCGACATGGGTGGATGACGGGTCGCGGACGGTGACACCCGCGAGCATGTGCCGCTCGAGGATGCGCTCGCGCGCGGCCGCCTCCACGCGGGCCAGGTCGACGCGTGTGTTGACGCCGAGGCCGACCGCCGCGTCGTCGGTCAGGTGCGCCACGACCCGGTGGCCGGCCGTGCGCAGCAGGGGCAGGGCGTCGCCCAGGTAGTACTCGCCCTGGGAGTTGTCGGCGCGCACGCCGGCGAGCGCCTCGAACAGCGGCTCGACCGCGAATGCGTAGGTGCCCGCGTTGATCTCACGGATCTCGACCTCGGCCGGGGTCGCGTCGCCGGGGTGCTTCGTCTCGACGATCCGGTCGATCCCCCCGTCGGCGCCGCGCACGATCCGCCCGTACTGTCCCGGATCCTCGAGCACGCGCGTGGTCACCGTCGCGGCCGCACCGGAGGACGTGTGGCGCTCGGCCAGCGCCGTGATGAACGAGGACTCGAGCAGCGGGTGGTCGCCGGAGAGCACGACCACGTGCTCGCACCCGGCCAGCTGCTCGCGCGCCTTCATCACGGCGTCGCCGGTCCCGGCAGGCGGGTCCTGGGT
>JBOGZM010000097.1:0-5992 GCA_050697255.1 Solirubrobacterales bacterium | reverse complement strand
GGTCGCGACCAAGCGACGCTTCAACCCGAACCTGCAGAAGGTCCGGATCGACGAAGGCGGCGGCGCCCGCCGGGTGTACGTTTGCACGCGGTGCCTGAAGGCGGGCAAGGTGGCCAAAGCGGCCTAGTCCCGGCCTGCGGCATCGCCTCTTGGCCGATCCTTCGATAGAGCGCTTCCGGAAGGTGGTCGCGGCAGGCTATGCCCAGCTCGAGGCACGCCGTCAGGAGGTCAACGACCTGAACGTGTTCCCGGTCGCCGATGGCGACACCGGGGACAACATGGCGCAGACACTGCGTGCCGTGATGCAGGAGCTCGACCGCCTGAACGGCCAGCCGGTCGATGAGGTCGGGCGCACCGAGATCGTGCAGGCCGTCGCCCGCGCAGCGCTGCTGGGCGCGCGCGGCAACAGCGGGGTGATCCTGTCGCAGATCGTGCGCGGGGCGGCCGAGGAGCTGTCCAGTCGCCCTGGTGAGCTCGTGGACCCCGTGCTGGTCTCCGCCGCTCTCGCTCGCGCCGCCGACGCTGCCTATGCGTCCGTGCGCGATCCCGCCGAGGGGACGATGATCACCGTGGTGCGCGAGATGGCGCACCGCGTCGCCACCGAGCTCGCGCACATGAAACGGCCGCGCCTCGACCACGACGCCACCGACGAGGAGCAGAACGAGATGCTGGCCGAGGTGCTCGAGCGCGCGCTGGAGGCCGCCCAGGACTCGGTGGAGCGCGGCCCGGAGCTGCTGCCGGTGCTGCGCGAGCACGGGGTGGTGGACGCGGGCGGGTACGGAGTCACGCTCCTGATCGCGGGCGTGATCGCCGGGCTGCGGGGCGCCCACGACGACATCCCCGAGGTGGCCCACCAGGCTGCCGAGCTGCAGCCGCACGGGCCCGACCACGAGCCCAGCGCCCATCGCTTCTGCACCAACTTCGTCGTCCTCGGCGAAGGGCTCGCGCCGGGCCGGACGTGGATCGCACGACTGGAGGAGATCGGCGACTCGGTGCTCGTCGTCGGTGACAGGAACACCCTGCGGGTGCACGTCCACACAGACCATCCAGAGCATGCGGTGGCCGTGTTCGACAGCGCGGGGACGGTCGAGCGGCTCGACGTCGCGGACATGCACGAGCAGGAGGAGCAGCGCACCGCACGCCTCGCAGCGGGGCCCGGTGTCGCCCAGGCGGCCGCCACGGTGCGATGCGGCGTGGTCGCGGTGGCGGCCGGAGCCGGCATGCGGCGCCTCTACGAGCAGCTCGGCGCGTACGTCGTGGAGGGCGGTTCGACGCTCAACCCGAGCACGTTCGAGCTGCTGGCGGGGATCCACGAGGTGGCCGCGGACGAGGTCGTGGTGCTGCCGAACAGCGCCAACGTGATCCTCGCGGCGGAGCGCGCCGCGGAGCTGTCCGAGAAGGACGTCGCGGTGGTGGAGTCGCGCTGGCCCCAGGCGGGGCTCGTATGTCTCGTCGAACACGACCCCGACGGTGGCGTCGAGGCGAACGTGGAGCGGCTGCGCAGCGCCCTCGACGGGATCGGGACCGGCGCGGTCGCGCCGGCTGCCCGCGACGACAAGCAGGGTCGCTTCACCGCCGGCGAGGCCGTCGGGTTCGTCGATGAGGAGATCGTCGCCTGGGGGACGCCGGAGGCGACGCTGCGGTCGGTGCTGGAGGCACTCGCCCACGGGCGCGAGCTGCTGACATGCGTGAGCAGCGAGGGTGCGCCGCTGGACGACGACGCGGTCGAGGGCCTCGCCCCCGCGGATGTCGAGATCGAATGCCACGCGGGCGGGCAGCCGCACTACTGGTGGCTGCTGGCCGCCGAGTGAGCGCCGGGCCGGGCCTCGCCGCGAGGTGAGGCGGTTCGGGCACGTGTGGGTGTTCGAGGCGGCGTCGCGCTAGCGCCGTAACCTGAGACGCATGAGCACCGAGGCGCCCGCACCTCCGCGGGCCCTGGCGACCGGCGCGCTCCAGACGCGTCTCGCGCTGGCGGCCGTGCCGCTGCGCTGGCTGCCGCGCCCGAACCTGCTTGCCCATCCGCTCACGTCGCTCGAGGGGGTCGGGCCGGCGGCGGCGCGCCATGCCGCAAAGCTCGGCATCGAGACTCTCGGTGACCTGCTCGATCACCTGCCGTTCGACCACCGCGACTACGCCGCCGCCCGCCCGGTCGCGGAGCTGGCGATCGGCGAGGAGGCGACGGTGTCGGTGACCGTGAAGGACTGCCGCGTGCGGCCCACCCGCCGGCGGCGGCTGACGATCCTCGAATGCTCGGTCGCCGACGAGACCGGGCCGCTGAAGGCGGTCTGGTTCAACCAGGCATATCTCGCGGACCAGTTGGTGCCCGGCGTGCGGCTGATGCTGCGTGGAAAGCTCGAGGGCGGCCGCGGTGGCGCGACCTTCCGCGTGTCGGCCCACGAGATCGAGCGGGGAGGGGGCAACAGCTCCGGGCGGCACACGACGGGCCTGGTGCCTGTCTACCCCGCCACGGAGGGCCTCTCGGCCCGTCGCATCCGCGAGCTGGCATTCGCGGTGCGCGGCCTCCAGGTCCACGCGCCCGAGCCACTCGGGGCGCGGCTACGCACCTCCGCGGGCCTGCCGGGCAAGGCCGACGCGATCGCCGCCGCGCACTGGCCCGAGTCGCTCGACGAGGTGCCGGTCGCCCGCCGCCGCCTCGCTTTCGAGGAGCTGTTCCTGTTCCAGCTCGCGCTCGTGATGCGGCGCCGTACGCGCAGCGAGACGCGCGAGGCGGAGCTGCTCGGCGAACCGGGCGCGCTCGTGCGGAGCTGGCTGGGCTCGCTCCCGTTCGAGCCGACGTCGGGCCAGCGCAAGGCGCTCGACGAGATCGACATGGATGTCACCACCGGGCGGCCCATGCACCGGCTGCTGATGGGTGAGGTGGGGTCCGGCAAGACCGTGGTCGCGCTGTACGCGATGCTGCGCGTCGCCGAGGCGGGGATGCAGGCGGCGCTGATGGCGCCCACCGAGACACTCGCCGAGCAGCACTTCGCCACGATCCGCAGCCTGATCGGGGACGGCCTGTTCGCCGCCGAAGAGGCGACGCGGCTCGGACCGCCGGTGGGGTTGCTGACGGGCTCCACGCCCGCCCGGGAGCGCGCCGAGGTGCTCGAGCGGCTGCGCACCGGGGAGCTGCGACTGCTGGTGGGGACGCACGCGCTGATCCAGGACGCGGTCGAGTTCGACCGGCTCGCGCTCGCGGTCGTGGACGAGCAGCATCGGTTCGGGGTGCGCCAGCGCGCTGCGCTGGACGGCAAGGCGCGCGGGGACCTCGCGCCGCACCTCCTGCACCTGACGGCCACGCCGATCCCGCGCACGCTGTCGCTGACCCTCTACGGGGACCTCGACACGACCGTGCTGCGCGAGCTGCCCGCCGGCCGCCGGCCGGTCAAGACGTGGGTCGTGCCGGAGCACAAGCGCGACGGCGCATACGACTTCATCCGCGAGCGGCTGCGCGAGGGCCGTCAATGCTTCGTCGTCTGCCCGCTGGTGGAGGAGTCCGAGGCGCTCCAGGCGCGGGCCGCCACGGTGGAGGGCGAGCGACTCGCCGCGGGCGAGCTGCGGGACTTCGAGGTCGGCGTGATGCACGGGCAGATGCACGCGCGCGAGAAGCGCGCCGTGATGGCACGGTTCGCTTCCGGAGAGGTCGACGTGCTCGTCGCGACCAGCGTGATCGAGGTCGGCATCGACGTGCCGAACGCGTCCGTGATGGTGATCGAGGAGGCCGACCGGTACGGGATCTCGCAGCTCCACCAGCTGCGGGGCCGGGTGGGGCGCGGGGCGCACGAGTCCTACTGCATGTTGTTCTCGGGAGCCCGCTCCGAGCTTGCGTCCCAGCGGTTGGAGGCGCTCGCGAACGAGCGCGACGGGTTCCGCCTGGCCGAGATCGACCTCACGCTGCGGGGAGAGGGCGACGTCCTCGGCACCCGCCAGCACGGGCTGCCCGAGTTCCGTGTCGCCCGGCTGCCCGAGGACGCCGAGGTGCTGGAGCAGGCGCGAGCGAAGGCGATCGAGCTGCTTGCGTCGGACCCCGAGTTGCGCGACCCCGAGCAAGCCGTGCTGCGCGTCCTGCTCGAGCGGCGCTTCGGCGCGCTCGAGGTCGAGCCGATCGCGGCCTGAGGCGGCCGCCTTGCGCGTCGTGGCAGGCGCATATTCGGGCCGGCGCCTGACGGCGCCGCGCGGCGGCAGGATCAGGCCTACCGCAGACCGCGTGAGGGAGGCGCTGTTCAGCATCCTGGGGCCGATGGAAGCGCTCCGGGTCCTGGATCTCTTTGCCGGATCCGGGGCGCTCGGCATCGAAGCGCTGTCACGCGGGGCACAGGAAGCGACCTTCGTGGATTCCAACCAGGCTGCGGTGCGCGCGGTGCGGGAGAACCTCGAGCGGGTCGGGTCGGAGCACGGGAGGGTCTTCCGCGCCGACGTAACGTCCTTCCTGCGTGGCGCAGCGAGACACGGAGACCTTTGGGACTTGGTGCTCTGCGACCCTCCGTATAGACTCGCGCACCGCCTTGGGCCTGCACTGGGGCCACTTCTGACCCCCGTGCTCGACACCGATGCGCGCATCGTTTGCGAGAGCTCTTCGAAACATCCATTGCGCCTGGACCTTCCGGTGATCGGCGAACGGCGGTACGGCGATACATCGCTGGTGATCCATGCCGACAGGCCCTGACATGACCCCCGACGGACGCGTCGCCGTGTGCCCCGGGTCCTACGACCCGGTCACGAACGGTCACCTGGACATCATCGAGCGCGCCTCGGGGGTGTTCGAGCGCGTGGTCGTGGGCGTGGTGAATCAGCCCGTGCGCAAGGCGAAGACCCTGTTCACGGCCGAGGAGCGCAAAGCTTTTCTCCTGCAAGCCACGGAAAAACTCGGCAACGTCGAGATCGAGGTGTTTGATACGCTCCTCGTCGATTTTGCCCGCAAGCACGGTGCTCGGGCGCTCGTCAAGGGGCTGAGGGCCATCTCGGACTTCGAATACGAGTTCGAGATGAACCAACTCAACCGCAAGCTGGCGCCGGACATCGAGAGCGTGTACCTGATGGCTTCTCCCCAGTACAGCTTCCTCAGCTCCAGTGGGATCCGGGAGCTGGCGACGTTCGGGGCGAGCATCGAGGACCTGGTGCCCGAGGGCGTCGCGAAGGCCTTGCACGATCGCTTGTCGAGGGCAGACGCGTAGACACTTTTCGAAACCAAGGACGTAACCTTCACTTCACGTAGCTCTTGAGGCCTGGGAGGCCGATGTGGACGTTCTCGTACTGATTGACAAGCTCGACGACCTGGTGCACAACGCGAAGCCCGTGCCCCTGACCGATCAGGTGCGCGTGGACCGCGAGGAGATCTACGACCTCCTCGACCAGATGCGCGCCACGATTCCCGAGGAGATCAAGCAGGCCCGCTGGATCGTGAAGGAGCGCCAGGAGATGCTCGCGGAGGCGAAGCGCGAGTCCGAGCGGATCATCAAGGAGGCCCGCGACCAGCAGCAGCGCCTCGTCTCCCAGGAGGAGATCACCAAGCAGGCCGAGCGGGCGGCCGAGGAGATCGTCGAGGACGCCAACGCGCGTGCGCGCGAGATCCGCCTCGGCGCCGAGGACTACGCGGACGAGATCCTGAACACGCTCGAGGTGAACCTGCAGAAGTTCACGGCCGCGGTACAGCGCGGCCGGGACCGGCTGGCCGGCCGGGAGCAGGAGCCGGCCGAAGTCGGCTGATCCTCGCAGCGGCGTACGGGCTGGGGCGGCTTGCCTTCGGGGCCGCCGTGATGGCCGCGCCGGCCGGCGTCGGAGACGTCCTGGTGGGCGGGGACGCTCGCCAGCCGACCCCCCGGATCCTGCTCCGCTTCTACGGGACGCGCGACGTGGTGCTCGGCGTCGGCACGCTGCGAGCCACGTCCGGTGGCGGCGACGTGCGCGGGTGGCTGGCCGCGGGGATCGCAAGTGACGCGCTGGACGCGGCGGTGATGCTCGCCGAGTGGCGGGACATCGCGCCGGACAAGCG
>JBOGZM010000096.1:0-2287 GCA_050697255.1 Solirubrobacterales bacterium | reverse complement strand
GTCGTGTTCGGCGACGGGACCAGCGACGTGCGGGTCGTGGTCGACCCGATCGACGGTTCCCTGAACGCAAAGCGCCTGCTGCCGACCCATTCGCTCAGCATCGCCGTAGCGGGCGGCGATCGCACCCTCGAGATCGACAGCCGCGCCGAGGACGCCGTCTTCGCGGAGCTGGAGGCGCTGCACGCCGAGGGGTGCGACTTCACGGCGATCTCGGAGGAACGCGGGACGGTCGTATACGGCGACGGCTCCAGTGACGTGCGGGTCGTGATCGACCCGATCGACGGCTCGCTGAACGCCAAGCGCCTGATCCCGGCCTATTCGCTCAGCATCGCGGTCGCGGCAGGCGCGACGATGGAGGACGTCGAGCTCGCCTACGTGCACGACTTCGGGTCGGGGGAGGAGTTCACCGCCAGGCGCGGGCAGGGCGCCGAGCTGAACGGCGAGCCGCTGGACCCGGGGGAGGAAAGGTCGAAGCTCGAGGTCGTGGGCTTCGAGTCCGCGCGCCCGGAGTGGATCGCGCCGGTCGCGGCACAGCTCGCCGGCAAGCTCTACCGCATGCGCATGATCGGGACGATCGCGGTCTCGCTCTGCTACGTGGCCGCGGGCCGCTTCGACGGCATGGTCACGACGGACGTCTGCCGCTCGGTGGACGCCGCCGCCGGTCAGCTGATCGCGCGCGAGGCGGGCGCGTTCGTGGACTTCCTCAAGCACGGCGGCATCGAGGCGCCGCTGGACCTCGACGCGCGCTACCGCCTGGTCGCGGCGCGGGCCCCCGAGCACCTGGAGACGCTCGTGAGCGCTCTGGTTGCAGGGCGGCCGTTCGAAGATTAGTCCGCCGCGCCTGCTTCAGGGCCGTGGCCTACATAGTGCACCGATACCGTGCATCAAGTAGCCCACGCCGGCTTCGAAGGGGCGCGCGGGCCAGGGCTCAATCCGCGAGCAGCTCCGCGAACTGCGCTGCGTTCCTTACCCCGTAGTCCGCGTAGCAGTTGTTCATCAAGATGTGGAGCTGCCCTGACTCCCCGGCGAGCTCACGGGCCGGCTTCACCCACTGTTTCAGCTCGTCCTCGCTGTAGAGGTACCTGAAGCGCTCCGCCGCGCTGATCCCGCGCTTCTCCCAGTTCTCGGCGTTGTGGCCGTGGAAGCGGATCATCGCCAGGTCGGACGAGGTGGCCGCGACGACCGGCGGCACCGACGTCTTGAACCCCTGCGGCTCGTCCACCACCACGTACGTGACGCCGATCTCGCGCAGAAGGTCGAGGGTGCGCTCCTGCTTGCCCTCCTTCATCCAGCCCGCGCCCCGGAACTCGATCGCCGGCTGGGCCGGGGAGCGCTCGGCCAGCTCGCGCAGGTATTCGACGTTCTGCCTGCTGGCCGCGAACCAGTGCGGGAACTGGTACAGGATCGCGCCCAGCTTGTCGGCGTCGGCGAGCGGCCGCAGCGCCGAGGCGAACATGTCGCACACGGCGTTCAGCGCGTCCGCAGGCAGGTCACGCGCGTACACGCGTGGCTTTGATGCCGCCTCCTGGGGCAGCATGTCGCGGATCGGCTCGGGGAGCGAGCGGGTCGCGACGGCGTGCTGCGTCATCAGCCCGAACGCCTTCACGTTGAAGACGAACCCGTCCGGTGTGCGCTCGGCCCACAGCTCAGCGTTGCGCTCGGACGGCAGCGCGTAGAACGTCGCGTCCACCTCGACGAGCGGAAAGCGCTCCGCGTAGAAGCGCAGCCGCTCCTCGGGCTTCCTTGCGTCCGGGGGATAGAAGTCCTTTGACTTCAGCAGCGTCGGGTCGGTCCAGCTCGACGTGCCGTAGTAGACGTTGCCGACCGGCTTGCCCTCGGCGCTCACTCCACGCCCCTGCAGCACCTTGCCTTTACGCATTCGGGCAACGAGTCCCCACTCGGTCGTCGGCGACCTCGAAGCGCGCGGGGCGGGGCAGCCACACGTCCATCGCGTCGACGCGTACCGCAGCCTCGACGTCCTGGTGGCGCATGGCGTCGAAGATCCTCTGCACGGCCTCGATGCTCGGATTCACGCGCTCAGCACGAGCTTCCGCGGCCCGGGGCGGAAGCCGCGCTCGACCAGCAGCGGAGCCGATCGATTGCCCACAGGAACGCGGCGAGCGTCTTGCCCCGACCCCGTGGGGGCGCAGATCAGGGTGCTCTCGCCGCGCGGCGATCCGGGGCCAGCACTCGACCTGGGGCGGCGTCGGCTCGCCGAACGCGCGCTCGAACCATTCACGGACGGGAGCGGAGAAGCGTTCGAGCACCGCGGCCACCGGACCAGGCT
>JBOGZM010000095.1:0-4022 GCA_050697255.1 Solirubrobacterales bacterium | reverse complement strand
CTTCACGACCTCGGGCAGGTTCACCACGCAGAACACCGGCAGGTCGAGGTTCGTGAAATGCGGCTCCAGCAGCCGCTGCTCCTCGGGGGTGAACTCTTCGCGGGGGTACTCCACGGGGCAGTCGATGCTACTCACCGCGCGGTCGGACCTCGTGGCCCCGGTGCGACAGACAAGGCGGCACCAGGGCGACAAATCTGTCGCACCGCGAACGCGGCCGTTCTCTAGACTCGGCGCGGCTAACCAGAGGAGGAGAGATGCCCGACGGAAGCGCCGCCCAGCCAGAGCTCGAGGTCCTGCTCGGAGACGAGCACGTCTTCGACCCTCCGCCGGATTTCACGGCCCAGGCAAACGCGAACGACCCCTCGATCTACGACGAGGCCGAGCGCGACCCCGAGGGCTGGTGGGCGAGCTGGGCCGAGAAGCTCGACTGGGCGCAACCCTGGGACGAGGTCCTCGAATGGGACGCCCCCTGGGCCAAGTGGTTCGTGGGCGGAAAGCTGAACGTCTCCCACAACTGCCTCGATCGGCACGTCGAGGCGGGGCTCGGGGAGCGCGTCGCCTATCACTGGGAGGGCGAGGACGGCGCACGGCGCACGATCACCTACGCGGACCTGCTGGAGACGACACAGCGCTTCGCCAACGTCCTGAAGGACCTCGGCGTGGACCGCGACGACCGCGTCGCGATCTACCTGCCGATGGTTCCCGAGGCCGTGGCGGCAATGCTTGCCTGCGCCCGCATCGGCGCCCCTCACTCCGTCGTGTTCGGCGGCTTCTCCGCGGAGGCGGTCAAGGACCGGATCATCGACTGCGAGGCGAAGGTGCTGGTGACGGCGGACTTCTCGCTGCGGCGCGGCAAGCCGTTGCCGATGAAGGAGTCGGTCGATGGCGTCCTCGACGAATGCCCGTCGATCGAGCACGTCGTCGTCGTGCGGCGGACCGGCGGCGACGTTCCCTGGACCGACGGCCGCGACGTCTGGTGGCACGAGCAGGTGGACGCGGCCTCGCCGGACTGCCCGGCGGAGCCGTTCGACTCCGAGCAGATGCTGTACCTGCTCTACACGTCCGGGACCACGGCGACGCCGAAGGGCATCGTCCACACGAGCGGCGGCTACCTGACCGGCGTCGCGGCGACGCACAACCTCGTGTTCGACATCAAGCCCGAGCAGGACGTCTTCTGGTGCTCGGCCGACATCGGCTGGGTCACCGGGCACAGCTACATCGTCTACGGGCCGCTCGCGAACGGCTGCACGTCGATCCTCTACGAGGGCGCGCCCGACTACCCCGACAAGGACCGCTGGTGGGACATCGTCGAGCGGTACCGGTGCACGATCTTCTACACGGCGCCGACCGCGATCCGGGCGTGCATGAAGTGGGGGCGGGAGCACCCGGACCGCCACGACCTCGGATCGCTGCGGCTGCTGGGGAGCGTGGGCGAGCCGATCAACCCGCGCGCGTGGCTCTGGTACCACGAGGTGATCGGCGGCGGGCGGTGCCCGGTCGTGGACACGTGGTGGCAGACCGAGACGGGCCACATCATGATCACCCCGCTGCCGGGCCTCACCCGGCTGAAGCCCGGCTCGGCGACCGTGCCGTTCCCGGGCCTGTCGGCCGGGATCTTCGACTCCCAGGGCAACGAGATCGAGGTCGGCGGTGGCTTCCTGGTGCTGAAGCGGCCGTGGCCCGGCATGTTCCGCACGCTCTACAAGGAGCCCGAGCGCTACGTCGAGACCTACTGGTCGAAGCACGGGCCGGAGACATACGTGGTCGGCGACGCGGCGCGGCGGGACGACGACGGCAACTTCTGGGTCGTGGGCCGCACGGACGACGTGATCAACGTCTCCGGCCACCGGCTGTCGACGATGGAGGTGGAGTCGGCGCTCGTCTCCCATCCCAAGGTGGCCGAGTCCGCGGTCGTGCCGGAGCCCGACGAGACCACGGGCCAGGCGATCGTCGCGTTCGTGACCATGGAGGGCGGCGGGGACCCACCGGAGGGGTTCGACGTCGAGCTGCGCGAGCACGTGAGCGTCAAGATCGGCAAGCTGGCCAGGCCCAAGCGCGTGATCTGGGCCGACGACCTGCCCAAGACCCGCTCCGGCAAGATCATGCGCCGCCTGCTGCGCGACATCGCATCGGGCCAGGAGATGGGAGACGTCACCACCCTGCGCGATCCCACCGTGATGGATACGCTGCAGGAAAAGATCGCCGCCCGCGCGGACGAGGACTGAATATGGACTCGTCTCCGCTTGCAGAAAGCCGGGTGTATGCAGCCAGTTCGTTCTTTCGAGTTGCGTGCAAACGGAAGAAATTGGTTTGATAGGTGAGTGATGTCGCTCGCCACGATCGCCGATGCCGATCTAGTCGCACGCTGCAGGCAGGGCGATCAGGAAGCGTGGGCGGAGCTGGTCAACCGCTTTTCTCGTTACGTGTACGCGATCGCGGTGCGCGTCTACCGTCTCCCCGAGCCCGACGCAGAGGACGTCTTCCAGGAGGTCTTCACCCGCACCTGGGAGCACCTGGACGAGCTTCGCGACGACACGGCCCTCCGCCCCTGGATCGCGACCGCCACGCGGCGGCTGTGCGTCGATCGCCTCCGCGCCGGCGCGCGTGAGGCGCCCGCCGAGGAGGCGCTCGAGATCGAGGGGACGAGCGACGAGCTGGACGGCATCGACGAGGCGCTGATGGTCCACGAGGCGCTCAAGCAGCTACCGGAGCATTGCGCCGAGATCCTTGACCGGTTCTTCGCCCGCGACGAGAGCTATCGGGCGATCGGCGAGGCACTCGACATCCCGCCGGGCACGATCGCGAGCCGGATCTCTCGCTGCCTGCGCAAGCTTCGCGGCCAGCTCGAGGGAAGAAAAGAGCGATTCCAGCCGTCTGATGACTGAAAGACGCCGATCACGATGACCGCACACCACCAGTACGACGAGGAACGTTTGGCTCAGCTGCTCAAGATGCTTCCCCCGGCACCCCAGGGGTGGGTCAGGGCCGCACAGGAGCTGCCGCAGGCCCGTCGCGAGATCGAGGAGATCGCCGAGCGGGCCCAGCGCGATGCGGAGTTCCGTGCCGCGGTCGAGGCAGACCTGGAGTCCGCGCTCGCGCAGGCCGGGTACGACGTGGACCCGAGCCTGCTCCCCGAGCTGCGCGACCGCCTGACGACTTCGTAGCCCCACCGCGGCGCCGGACCGGCTGAACGCGGCCATGCGCGGCCGCCGCAACACTCCTGCGGAGGCCCCACGCCTCACCTACACTGGCATTCCGTGCGGGGCTGTGGGAGATGCGGCAAGTCGAATCCGCCTGACGCCGTCTTCTGCATGGCGTGCGGGGCCCGCCTCGGCGTGGCGCGCGGCGACGAGCGCAAGCCCGTAACCGTCCTCTTCACGGACGTGGCGGGGTCGACAGCCCTCGCGGAACGCCTCCAGCCGGAGGCGGTCCGGCGCGTGATGCTGCGCTACTTCGATGCCGTCGCGCGTGTGGTCGCCCGTCACGGCGGCACGATCGAGAAGTTCATCGGCGACGCGGTGATGGCCGTCTTCGGTGCGCCCGTCGCGCTCGAGGACCACGCGCTGCGCGCGGTGCACGCAGCTCAGGAGCTGGAGCAGGCGCTGACCGACGTCAACGACGAGCTGCGCAAGGTCTGGGGTGTCCAGATCGCCGTTCGGACGGGCATCAACAGCGGCGACGTGGTCGCCGGTGACACGTCGGCAGGCCAGGCGCTCGTGACCGGCGACGCCGTGAACGTGGCCGCGCGCCTCCAGCAGGCGGCCGCTCCGGGCGAGACGCTGATCGGGGATCTCACCCGCCGTCTCGTGGCCGGCGCGGTTGAGGCCGAGCCGCTCGAGCCGCTGGCGGTGCGCGGCAAGTCCGAGCCGCTCACGGTGTGGCGCCTGGGCGCTGCGGGCGGCGACCAGCGAGACACGCAGGCGGCGCCCCTGCAGGGCCGCGACCCGGAGCTGCGCGCGCTGCGAGAGGCCTTCGAACGGGTCGCGTACGAGCGCACGCCGCAACGGGTGGTCGTGCTCGGT
>JBOGZM010000094.1:0-3303 GCA_050697255.1 Solirubrobacterales bacterium | reverse complement strand
CGTTGGGCCCACCACGAACGGAAGCGTCAACACGGCGCGCGCTGACTGGCACGACCCCCGCTACCAGGCGTTCGCCCTGATGCGGCTCGCCTTTACCGTGGCGCCGATCGCGTTCGGCCTCGACAAGTTCTTCAATGTGATGGTCGACTGGCCCCAGTACCTCGCGCCATGGATCAATGACATCGCGCCGGGGTCTGGGCAGGACTTCATGTACTTCGTCGGCGCAACCGAGATCCTCGCCGGTGTGATCGTCGCGCTGAAGCCTCGCTACAGCGCGTACGTGGTCGCCGGCTGGCTTGGGGGCATCGTGATCAACCTGCTCACCCACTCCGGCTTCTACGACATCGCACTCCGCGACTTCGGGCTGATGCTGGCCGCCCTGACCCTCGCCCGCCTGGCCTCCGTGTACGACGCGCCGCTGCGGCTCCGCCGCCACTGAAGCCGACCTGGCGTCGCGAGCAGGTGCCGCTCTCAGCGGCACCTGCTCGGTGGCGGCAGAAGGTTGACCTGCTCCCATCGACCCGGTTAGTGTCTGCTTATGGGGGGCGATGGGCGGACGGGCAACGAGGCCGTGCTGAGTAATCCACTTCGCCTCGCTCTGCTTGCGTCCGCGGCTGCCTGGGTGATGCTCATCGCCGCCGGCTGCGGCGCCGAGGAGAAGAAACCTGCAGAGCCCGTCGAGTTCGAGGAAACGCTGGGGTTCAGCGGCGAAGGGATCGTTGAACGCCAGAGCCGGGTGGAGGGGGAGATTCAGGACTGCATGAAGGCGCAGGGATTCGACTACGTCCCGGTGGACCCGTTGGTGCAGCAGCAGGCGCTGACCGGCAAGGCCCAGACCGAGGAGGAGTTCATCAAGCAGTTCGGTGACGGCGTCAGCACCCTGTTCGATCGCGGTCTCGGCCGTGAGCAGACCGATCCCAACGACCGGATCCGCAAGAGTCTCTCGGTGGCCGACCGCGCGGCCTATGACCGTGTCCTCGGTGGAGAGAACCCCGGTGCGACGTTCGCGGAAGCGGTCGATTCCGGCGACTTCAGCGAGCTCGGCGGCTGCACGAAGCAGGCGAGTGAGGCGGAATTCGGAGGAGCCGTGGTGGTGACGGCGCTGATCGGGAAGCTGGACGAGCTGGACGAGCGCATCGTGCAGGACCAGCGGATGGTGAGGGCAGCAGAGAAGTGGGCCGCGTGCATGACGGAGAAGGGCTTTCCGTACGAGGAGCCGGACGAGATCGAGGAAGACCTCACCAAGCGCTTCCAGGCGATCGTGGGCAGCGACGTGATGCCGGGGGCGACCGCTCCGCCGGGTCCTGACATCAGCTATGACCGCGCCGCGCTCGCCGAGCTGCAGCGCGAGGAGGTGAGGATCGGCGCCGCCGACCTGGAGTGTGAGAACCGCGAGCTCGATCCGGTCGAGCGAGTCGTACGCCCGCAACACGAGGCGATCTTTCGCAGGAGCAACCGGCGGCTGATCGCCCGGGTGCGTCCCGCGGACGGCTGACCCCACCTCCTCCTGTAAAAAAACACTCTCCTATGACCACTAAGAAAACGGTCGTTGACCGCTACATCGAAGGCTTCCGCCGCCGCGATCACGACCTCATCCTGTCCTGTCTGACCGACGAAGTGACCTGGGAAATGCCCGGCTTCTTCGAGTTGCACGGCAAGACCGCGTGCAACGACGAAATCGAGAACGACGCCTTCGAGGGCAGTCCCACGATCACCATCGACCGCCTGATCGAGGAGGGCGACGCGGTCGTGGCCATCGGTGCCGTACGTTCGCCGATGAAGAACGGAACCACGCTCGAAGCGGTGTTCTGCGACGTCTTCACCTTCGTCGGCGACAAGATCCACCGCCTCGAGACCTACCAAGTCAACCTCAGCTGACCGCGCTGTGATTCCGCCCGCGAGGCGGGGTGCCCGTGTAGCGTCTCGGACATGTCCAGACCCCTCGATGGCAGGGTCGCTCTCGTAGCGGGCGCGACCCGCGGCGCGGGACGCGGGACGGCGGTGGCGCTCGGGGAGGCGGGGGCGACCGTGTATTGCACCGGCCGCACCACCCGGAAGCGCCGTTCGGAGTACGACCGGCCGGAGACGATCGAGGAGACCGCCGAACTTGTCACTGCCGCCGGCGGCGTTGGAATCGCGGTCGCGGTTGACCATCTCGAGGCGGCTCAAGTCGACGCGCTTGTCCAGCGGATCGACACCGAGCGCGGGCGGCTCGACGTGCTGGTCAACGACATCTGGGGGGCGGAGCTGCTCTTCGAGTGGGACACACCGGTGTGGAAGCACGACCTCGAGAACGGTCTGCGGATCCTTCGCCTGGCGATCGACACGCACCTGATCACCAGCCACTTCGCGCTGCCGCTGCTGATCCGCGAGCCCGGCGGGCTGGTGGTCGAGATGACCGACGGTACTCGCGACTACAACGCCGAGCACTACCGGGTCTCGACGTTCTACGACCTGGCCAAGACCGCGGTCATCCGGCTCGCCTTCGCGCAGGGCGAGGAGCTCGGCGCGCACGGATGTACCGCCTTGGCACTGACGCCGGGCTGGATGCGCTCGGAGCTCATGCTCGATCGCTGGACGGGGTCAGCGAAGCGAACTGGCGCGACGGGCGGCCACGAATCCGCACTTCGCCGCGATCTCCGAGAGCCCACGGTTCGTGGGCCGCGCCGTCGCCGCCCTCGCCGCCGACCCCGACGTCCACCGCCACAACGGCGGCTCGTTCTCCTCCGGCGGCCTGGCGCGCGAGTACGGCTTGGCCGGCGGGCGGACCCGACCGGCTACCGCTGAGCCCGCCGCTGCTATTCGGACTCGAAGATGCGGAAGAACGGCGAGAACGTCCCCAGGTAGCCGAGGCCCAGGAGGACGACCGAAACGACACTCGCCTTCATCAGGTCAAGAGCCCGGCGGCGAAGCGCGAGCGTGAGCACGGCCCAGCTGACTACGAACGCGACCGTTGCCCAGATCGTCTTGCCCGACAGCGGACCGACCCGGTCGCTGTAGGCGAGCGATTCCGCGAAGCCTTCGCTGGCTTCCGCCCAGACGGTCAGGATCCCGAGCACGAGCGCTCCGATGCCGGCTGCGATCAGCACCGCCGCGATCGGCCCGTCCGGCTTGGCCACGGCAGGCCGGGCCGCCTGCGCGGCTGCGGCGGACGGTTGCGGTTGCGTTGCTTCCACTGCGACTCCTTCCGCCTAGGTGATCGGCGCCTTCTTCGTGATCAGCGCCCCGAGGATGCCCGCGATTGCGGCGGTCACGAACGCTGCAATGAACAGCCCCATCGCGAGTCGGCGAGCGGTCTGGTTC
>JBOGZM010000093.1:0-8254 GCA_050697255.1 Solirubrobacterales bacterium | reverse complement strand
GGCGAGTAGGTCGGCAGCGGGGCGTCCGGCGCGTCCGGCGGCGGGACGTCGGCGGTCACGTCCACGACGCGGCCGTTCCTGATCCAGACGATGTCGATCGGGAACCGCATGCCCTGCATCCAGAAGGAGGGGGAGTCGTCGGCGAGCAAAAACAGCATGCCGCCGTCCGCCGCAAGGCGCTCCCGTCCCGAGAGTCCGCGCTGCTGCGCGGCCTCGTCGGCCGCAATTTCAGCGCGCACCGATGCCTCGCCGACGGTCACGACCGCGCCGCCTGGCCGTTCTTTCCGGCCGTCTTCGCCGCCCACGAGCGCAACGGACCCGACGGCCACCGCGACGAGCACCGCCACCCCCAACACGGTCGCCCGGACGCGGCTCATCCGACCAAGTCCATCACGGTGATCGGGGATACTGGCCCGCCGTGATAGATCTCCACTGTCACATCCTCCCAGCGCTCGACGATGGGGCGCGCGATCTCGGTGACAGCATCGAGATGGCGCGCCAGGCGGCCGCCCACGGCATCGAGATAGTGGCCGCGACGCCGCACATTCGGCCCACGTACCCCGATGTCGTGATCGACGAGCTGGAGGAGCGGGTGGCGCAGCTCAACACCGAGCTCGCGCGGCGGGAGGTCGCCGTGCGGGTCGTGACCGGGGGCGAGGTGGCGGAGCCGATGCTGGACCGGCTCGACGAGGAGGCCATGCGGAAGGTATCCCTGGGCGGACAGGGGTGGATCCTGCTGGAGCCGCGGCCGGGGCCGCTCAGCGATCACCTCGAGCAGGGGGTGGAGGAGCTCACGAGACGGGGCTTTCGCAGCCTCGTTGCCCATCCCGAGCGCCATGTCAGCGAGGACTTCCGAGAGCGCCTGGAGGCGCTGGTCGCCGCGGGGGCGCTGATCCAGGTGACCGCGTCCAAGATCGCCGACGGGCCGGCGACGCCGGTGATGCTGGAGCTCGCCGAGCTGGGGCTCGTGCACGTGGTGGCCACCGATGCCCACTCCTCTCGCGGGGGGCGGCCGCTGAGGCTCCTCGACGGGCTCGCGCGGCTGCGCGAGATCCCCCGGGTCGCGCCGTACGCGGATTGGACCGTGCGCGACGGGCCGGCCGCGATCCTGGCCGGCGAGGACGTGATGCCGCCGTTCGCGCCGGTCCCTGAGCGGGACTAGACCTCGCGCAGCTCGACGCGTGGGAGCAGGTCCTCGACCACCGTGCGGGAGCCGGTGCCGAGGCCGTGGCGCAGGAAGTTCGCCGCGCCGGCAGCCGCCCCCCAGCGCAGCGTGTCCTCGAGCGAGAGCTCCTGCGCCAGCATGGCGGCCATCGCGCCCACCATCGAGTCCCCCGAGCCCTCGGGGGCGCCCTCATCGAATCGCGGAGGCGTCAGCTCCCACGTGCGATCGCGGGTGGCGATCAACGCGGGGTCGCCGCCCCGGGTGACCATCACGGCGCCGGCTCCGGCCTCGAGCACGGCCTCGGCGCCCTTCCGCATGTCGCTGTCGCTCGAGACCGGTCCCTCGACGAACTCGGCGAGCTGCCAGTCGTTGAGCTTGACGATGTCCGGCTCGCCCTCGAGCGCGCTGTTCAGCCGCGGCGGCGACAGATCGACGATCGTCCGCGTGTCCCCGCCCCGCGCGTCGGCGACGAGCTTCCCGTAGATCTCGACTGGCAGCGACTCGGACGGCACGGGCCCGCAGAGGACCAGGACCTCGGCGGCGAGTGCCGACGTCGTCGTGAGCGAGAAGAGGTCGTCGATCTCGTGCCGCGTCGGAGCGTTGCTCCACGCGAACGCGATCGGCTCGCGCTCCCCCGAGCGCCGGTCCATCACGTACGACCCGCTCCAGGCCGCGGTGCTCACCAGGCGGCGAACGCCCGGCAGCTCGTCGAGCAGCGGCTGCAGCACCTTTCCCGTCTCACCGCCGATGAACCCGCACAGCACCGGGTGGGCTCCCATTTCGCCGGCCATGCGCGCCACCCATACGCCCTGGCCGGCAGGGTGCATGTGCACGTCGTCGCTCTCGCCCCGGCGCTCGATCGTGACCCCGAGCAGCGGGTGGGGACCGAAGACGGTGACCTCGGGCGGCATCCGCGGATGCTAGTGGCCGCAGCGCCGCGCTACGGAATGAACACGCCCTGCACGGCGAACCTGCGGTTGCCGTCGAGCGTCGCGGCGAGGCCGTCCTGGCCGCCGTCGTTGACCCGGATCTGACCGATCTCGACGATCCCGCGCCTGCCGTCGGTCACGGCGCCGGGCACGAGCGCGTTCGCGGACGTGTCGACTTCGCACGCGCCGCCGACGTCGTCGGGAGTGGTGGAGCAGGGCACCGTGACCGGGAACGGGAAGTCGACCACGGTGGCGGGGTCACCCTCCGCGGCGTCGAACACGCCGTTCAACCGGTCGGTGACGCGCACGTCCGCGACCGCCTCCAGCTCGCCGGTGTAGTCCGGTCCGCCCGCGGCGTTCGAGTCACCGCACGTGACGGTGTCCTGACCGGGCTGGCAGCGCAGGTCCGTGAGCGAGGCGGAGATCACCACGTCGGAGTCGTCCGGCGGCCCCGGAGCGCCGACCCGCACGCCAAGGCGCACGGAGCCGACCGACCTCGCCGCCGCCCCGTTTGCATCGGGGGTCCCGACCGTCACCCGCTCGGAGGTCTGCCGGGTGGGCGCGCAGGACGGGAACGCCAGCGGCGGCCCGTGCGTGCGGTTCGGCGCCGTGCACTCCTCGTACGCCGGCACGAGCGAGACCCGCAGCGGCGACGCGGACCGCGGCCGCGGGTAGCCGGTCGGGTCGGAGATCGAGATCGTCTCGAGGTTCGGGTCGTTCTCGATCTCCTCCTCGCAGTAGGCCTCGTCCTTCCACTCCTTCCTGGAGAACATGCGGGTCTGGTCGGCGAAATAGGGCGAGTTCGGGTTGGTCGACTGGGAATAGGTGAGGATCGTGCGCGTGTCGACCGGGCAGTCCGGGTCGTCGGTGAACTGCGCCGCCATCACGAAGCTCGACCCGTGCGGCACGTTGGGGAAGCCGGGCGTCGAGCCCGAGCCCACCCAGCCGACGTTGATCACGTTGAACACGCCCACGCCGCCGGGACCGCCGTGAATCGGGATCCGCTCCGATCCGCGGCGCTCGTACTGCCAGTCGCGCAGCGGCGCGTCGAGCGGGATGCCGGCGTCGCGCAGGTCGGTGACGGCGTCCGCGAACGACTGCTCGACGACCGGGTTGGCGACGTTCAGGCCATACGGTGTGTGCACCGCGTCGTTGGCGTCGAACTGGTTCGTGTAGAGGCCCGGGGTGCCCGCCACCGGCACCGCGCCCAGCGCGCGGCTCGCGAAGCGGCGGAACAGGATCGCGCCGCGGCTGTCGAGGTCGTCCTTCAGGTCCCACGCCCGCAGCACCGGACAGGCCGCGCTCACGTCGACGGGGCCGTCGGAGCCGACCATCGTCGGCGTCGCCTCGCAGAAGGCGGCCAGCTCGTTGCGCCACAGCTCCCCGGCGTACTGGCGGTTGTCGAACACGGTGTCCTGGAGCTGCTGCAGCGTGTAGGTGTGGCCGGGCCAGCCGTCGGTCCCGGTCAGCCGCTGCTCGACCATCACGAGCCCGGAGCGCGTGCGCAGCGAGCGCTCGGTGCGCTCGTCGCCGATGATGCGGTCGAACCCCTCGAGCGGCTGGTCCGGGTTCGACAGCCAGTAGGAGTCGTTCGAGTTCGTGACGTAGTCCCTGCGGAACAGCTTGGGCAGGTTCCCGGGGCCGAAGATGCCCGGCTCGACCGCGTCGGGGTCGCTGCCCCACTCGCACACCGACAGCGAGCCGTCCAGCACGGGCAGCCCGAGCGCCGCGAAGGTGGCGCGGCCCAACGCGGTGTTGCACAGGGCCGCCTGCTCGTCCGTCACGTGCGGCACCACGGAGATGTCGGCATACAGCGCCTCGCCGCTCGAGTCCGCGGCGATGCTGTTGACCCACGGGATGCCCTGGTTGCGCTCCAGGATCTCCCGGTACTCCTGCACGCTCTGCGCGAGGTTGGTCTCGAAGAAGTGGTTCAGGTAGCGGAAGTTGCCGGCGTTCGCGTCGCCGATCGACCACGCCGTGGCCGCGGTCCAGGGAAACAGGGGCAGGCCCAGGATCGACGTCAGCACCGGACCGTGGTGGCTCGAGTAGAGCGTCCGGGACCGTGTGTCGAGCGAGCCGTCCGCGTTCCTCACGGTGACCGTCACCGGGTCGGCCGTCATCTCGCGCGGCTGCCCGTCGTACAGGTAGGTGGTGGGCGAGCCGGGGACGAGCCGCAGCTCATGGGGAGTGAAGCGGAAGGCGGTCGACACGGTGTGGCTCCAGGCCAGGTTGTCCGTGTGCCCGATCAGGATCACGGGCACCCCGAACAGGCTTCCGCCGGCGGCGTTGAGCTTGCCGGGGATCGTGAGCTGGGACTCGAAGAACCGCTCGGAGCCGTCCCACGGGAAATGCGGGTTGCCGAGCACCATCCCGCGCCCGTTCTCGGTCGCGTCGCCGCCCAGTCCGTAGGCGTTCGACCCGATCCCGCCCAGCGGCAGCCGCTCGCCCAGCTCGCCGATCATCTGCGCCCGCTCGGCGCTCGTGGGTAGCGCCGGCCCCTCGCCGGCCGGAGGCTGAGCGCCGCCGATGCCGTCGATCGCAACGCCCTGGCTGGCGAGCAGGCCGAGCTGGTAGAAGCGCTGGTAGGCGTCCATCTCGGTGATCGGCCGCACCCACGGCTCGTCGTCGCAGCGGGGGTCCGTGATGTTGTCGACGCCGGTGTCCTGCAGCCAGCGGTTGTAGCCCGCCACGTAGCCGCGCACCGCCTCCTTGATCTCGGGTCGCGGCCCGTGCGGCGGCTCGAGCGCGAGCAGGTCGGCGATCACGCCTTTGTCCTTGATGCGCTGGAAGAAGAAGTCGCTGTTGAGGTTGGTCTGGGTCGCCCCGTTGCCGCCCTGGCTGTAGGTGGCGTCCGGGCCGAACCAGCGGGAGCGCTCCGCGTTGGCGGTCACGTAGGTGTCCGCCAGCACGCAGATGTTCTCCCTCGCCGCGACGTAGCCGTAGCCGTAGCCCAGCCCGGCGAAGTTGGAGGCGAGGATGTGCGGGATGCCGTGGGACGTGGTCCGGATCGTCGCGTGCAGGCCGTCACCGGGGGAGTCGAGCGACTCGCCGGCGCTCGCGGCCCGATCGCCGCCCAGCAATGCGGCAGCCGTGGCGGCCACGACAATGGCCGCGAGCACGAGTGCACGCGCGCCGTTCGACCGCCCGAACGAAGACCCGACGCTTGCCTTCAAGTTCTCCCTCCCCCTGTGGACCGGCATGCTGCTGCGCGGGGCGTCTACCCGGATGAACGGCGTTTCAGTCCGATGGATGGGGCACTAGAGCGTCGGAGGCGCAACCGTCCGGCGATCCGGCGGCCCGAACGCGGGCTCCGGAGATCGAACCAGGACGCAGGCTGCAGGCCCGGTGCGGCAGGGGTCGAACGCCGGCGCGTTCTCCGGTTCGGGCTGCGCGCCGCGGAGCCAGTAGTACGAGCCTCCGTCGCGACCCAGGGCGTACCCGAAGCCACCGAGCGTCTCGCCGCTGCGCCAACGCCCCGTGCGAGGCTCGAACGACACGAACGACGTGCGGGTGGTGAGGCACTCGCCGACCCGCTCCAGATAGATGACGCCCCTCCCGGCCGCGTGGGGGGAGCTCGGCAACGCGAACCCGCAGGCCCCGCCGACGTAGCCTGATGCCAGGAGGGCAGCACGCCGGGAGCCGAATCGAACCGAGCGCAGCTCCCAGCCGACGCCGACTCCGACCACGTTGCCGTTCACGAGCCTCCAGAGGTAGGCGATCGACCGGCTGCCGAGGTCAAGCGCGTCCGGGCCGCCGTAGGGCCGCGGCTTGCAGGTGCGCAGGCAGCCGGGGACGGTCCCGCCGGAGACACGGACAAGACGCGCGCGGCCGGCGCGGTGCAAGTAGATCCTCGCCGTGCGCCGGGGCGGCCGGCGCCGGGCGAATGCGATGGTCCTCTTCCAGATCGAGGGAGTCGTCTCCGAGCCGCGGCGGGAGCTCACTCTCCGGAGCCGGCGCTCCTTGCCGGTGGCGAGATCGACTTGGTAGATGTCGCATCCCCCCGCGGTCATCCAGTCCGGGCTGAGCGCAAGGCCGGCGGCGACGGCCGGCTCTTGCGCGCAGCGCGAGTAGACCGCCACCGCGCGCCCGCGACGGTCTGGTCCCACGTCGACGTCGAACTGCGCGCTGCGTGGCGCGATCGGGAGCCGCGCGCTCGCGCCGCCGAAGCGATGCCTCAGATACCACCGCCCGGTCGGCACATCCAGCTCGTTCCATACGACGTGACCGTCGTGCGCGGATACGGCGGTCTTGGCCCCGACGGGCTCCAGCACCGCCTCCGGCGCGGCTGCCTGCGCGGGCGCGGCGGATAGGGCGAGCGCGGCGACGGCTGTCACGTAGCGGTGGAGCACCACGAACCTCTCTGCCTGGGGAAAACCGTTGCCGGCCCTCAAAGTTCCGGGCGGTGCGTCAGGCGGCCCAGCGCACCGGCAGCGAGCGCATCCCGTAGAGGCCCGTGATGGTGTCGTAGACCGGCTCTCCGTCCAGCTCCAGCCCCGGCATCCGGGGAGCGAGGAAGGCGAAGCCCTCCTGGAGCTCGGCGCGGGCGAGGTTGGCGCCCAGGCAGAAGTGCGGCCCCGCACCGAAGGTGAGCGACTTCGCGGCACCGCGGGGAGCTGTGATGTCGAACCGGCGCGGGTCCTCGTCGCCCTCCGCCTCGCGGTTCGCCGTCCACGCGCACGCGATCACGACCGTGTCGCGCGGGAACGTGACGTCCCGGAACTCGACGTCCTCGAGCAGCACGCGCGCCGTGAACGGCGCCACCGGCTCGAACCTCAGGACCTCCTCGGCGGCCTGCGGCGCGAGTGACGTGTCGGCGCCCAGCATCGCCCACTGGTCGGGATGCCCGGCGAACAGCCGGATGCCGTGGGCAAGCTCGCTCTGAGTCGTGTCGACGCCTCCGTTCAGCACGTCGCGGACGAGCGACACGCATTCCTCGTCGGACAGGCGGTCGCCCTCCTGCTCGGCGGCGATCAGCTGGGAGACGAGGTCGTCGCCCGGGCTCGAGCGCCGCTGCTCGACCAGCTCGTGCGCGTACGCGTCGAACTCGACCGCGGCCTGCTCCAGCTCCTCACGGCGGGTCATCAGCGCGATTGCGTCGAACTGGCTCTGGAGCAGGTTCGAGAGCCGGTGCAGGTTCTCGGCGTCTTCGAGCGGGGCGCCCACCACCGTCGCGATCATCCGGGCCGGGTAGGGCTTTGCGAAGTCGGTCACGAAGTCACAGCGCTCGCGTTCCGCGACCCCCTCCCAGATCCCGGCCAGGAAGCCCTGCATCGCGGGGCGGTAGCGGTCGGCCGCCTTCGGGGTGAAGTAGGGGTGGACGAGCTGGCGCAGGCGCGCGTGCTGCTCGCCGCTCAGGACCAGGATGTTGTTCGAAAGCGCCTCGCGCAACGGCCCCTCCGAGATGCCCAGCACGTCGAACATGTGCACGCCGGGGAAGACGGCCTTGCGCGAGCGCAGGAAGAACCCGGCTGCCTCGCGGTCGAGCACGAAGTAGCCGAAGTCGGAGGTCGCAATCCAGGACCGCTCGCGCAGCTTGCGCATCGTCTCGTGGAACCGGTCGCCGTGCAGGTCCGGGTCGAGGTAGTCGAAGCGCGGGATGTCGAGCTCTGCCAGCGCGGGCATGCCGGCCGGAGACTATCGACGGAAGCGCTATCGCTCGGCCAGCGTGTCCTCCGCGGCGACCGCGCCGAACGCGTCCACGACCTGTGGATCGAACTGCGAGCCGGCGCAGCGGCGCAGCTCCTCGAGCGCGACCTCGACGCTCATGCGTGACCGGTACGACCGCTTCGAGACCATCGCGTCGTACGCGTCGCAGACGGCGATGATCCGCGCGCCGAGCGGGATCCGCTCTCCCGCGAGGCGGTCCGGGTAGCCGGACCCGTCCCACCGCTCATGGCTCGAGCGCACGAGCCGCGCGGCCTCCGTCAGCGCCGGCGCGGCACACAGGATGCGCTCGCCGATCGCCGTGTGCGTGCGCATGAACTCCCACTCCTCCGCGTTCAGCGGTCCGGGCTTGTCCAGGATCGAGTCCGGGATCGCGGTCTTGCCGATGTCGTGCAGCGAGGCCGCTTGCAGCAGCGGGCCGGTGTCCTCCGGGGCCAGCCGCATCCGCTCGGCGACCGCCCGGCAAAGCCCGGTCACGTCGTGCAGGTGCGTGCCC